>JAWOBS010000207.1:0-25602 GCA_046484145.1 Bacteroidales bacterium | reverse complement strand
ATTCCTGCAATCATTTTATTTTCATATCCGGAACTTTTTATTTCATAATATACATGTTCTATTATTTCTTCCATTCTCGCCTGAATGATACTTGACAAGTTTTTGAGAGATATTTCTTTAGGATCTCTTCCTTTCAGTCCCGGTATGGAAACTATCTCCTCATCTTTGTTTTCACTGGCTAAGGCGGAGCCAAAATTAACTTTCAGAGCTTCGGCCTGAGTTTTAATAATAGAGCAGCCTTCTTTTATATCTTCAGTGATTACATTTCCACCAAGAGGAATCACAGCAGTATGTCTTATGATATTATCCTGGAAAATAGCTATATCTGTTGTTCCTCCACCAATATCAACCAATACAACGCCGGCCTCTTTTTCTTCAATACTAAGTACAGACTCAGCAGAAGCCAGGGGTTCAAGTATCATTGCAGAAATATCAAGATCAGCCTTATTGATACATTTTTTTATATTCTTTGCTGCACCAACATCTCCTGTAATTATATGAAAATTTGCTTCCAGGCAAATACCGGACATACCAATTGGTTCTTTTATACCTTGCTCATTATCAATGATATAATCTTGTGGTATAACATGAATAATTGCTTCACCGGGAGGCAAAACCAACTTTCTCATATTATTAACCAGTGCACTCACATCCTCTTCGCTTATTTCTTCTTCAATACTGTTTCTGATAATATTTCCCCTGTGTTGAAGGCTTCTTATATGTTGTCCGGCAATGCCAACATTAACAATATTGATTTCCACACCAGATTGTTGTTCTGCTTCTTTCACAGCAGTTTTAATTGAATCCACTGTATGCTGGATATTTGCCACAATACCTCTGTTTACACCAAGAGAATCAGACTTTCCAATACCAAGTATTTCAACTTTGCCGTATTCATTCTTTCGTCCAACAAGGCATGCTATCTTTGTTGAACCAATATCTAAACCAACTATTATTTCTGAAGTAGCCATATATTTTTTATTTTGAACAAACAATTTGATTACTATATTTTACATTAATTCTATTATATTTATTCCACCCCACTCTTGTGAGCCCATTCTTATAAAAAATTTTCATTTTATCAAATTTGTATTTCATATTATCAATGGTGCCAAATTCAATAGTATGAATATTTCCATTCGGAATAAGTTCAAATTCATCATCAGCAGTTAAATAAACCTGATCAATAAAAGCATTCCAAAACAGATCAGCTTTTATAAAAGATATCAACTTAAAAATATCATAAAGATCTTTTTCATTATTTGACAAATCTTCGGTTTCTTCTCTATTAAGATTTATTGTAGTTGAATAAGCAGCTTCTATGCTTCCGAAAACAACAGGGACCCTTGCACTATACTTCCTGCTCACCGGCATTAACAAACCATTATCATCAATATAATAAGACTGATTAAATTCATTAATAATCCTTGCAACAGGCCTCCTTGGACTTGCAATAATTTTTATCTGTCCGTCAACAGTACGATAAACATGTGCATTTTCAATAAAAACCATCTCATTTACAATATTGTTTATCCTGTTAATATTAATATCGGCAAGAATATTACCCTCTATATTTCCAAGAATAGAATACACTTCTTCCCTGATATCATTTTCATCAACAAAGAAATTATCTGCTGAGTATTCCACATGAATTTCAAAATTTTCACAAACATTTTTGTTATTATTTTCCACAGCAAACCCAAGCACAATAAATATTGCAACAATTACCAGCAGATAAAATACTATTTTCAATATTTTTTTAATCATAATTTTATGCGCTAAATTTTTTCTGCATCATGCTTGTGACAGGGCCTACAAGTCTGTCAATATCACCGGCACCCATAGTAATTAAAACATCAAATTCTTTATTATTAAGAGTATCTGTCAATTGTTGTTTAGCTACAATTGACTTTGAATCATTCTCAATCAAATTCAAAATCATTTCAGAGTTAACCCCTTCAATAGGTAATTCCCTGGCGGGGTATATATCCAGCAAAATAACCTCATCGGTTATTGAAAGTGCCTTAGCAAAGTCTTCTGCAAAATCTCTTGTTCTTGAATATAAATGAGGTTGAAAAACACTCAATATTCTTTTGCCCGGGTATAATTCTTTTGCAGCATTTATACATGCTTTTATTTCTTCCGGATGATGGGCATAATCATCAATATAAACCTTATTATCATTTTTAAAACAAATTTCGAACCTGCGTTTCACGCCTTTAAATGAAGCAAGTGCTTCAACAATAACATTTTTATCAATTCCCAAATGATATGCCAGCATTGAAGCTGCAAGTGCGTTTTCGAGGTTATGCCTGCCCGGAAGCCCTATTTTAACATTTTGTTGATTAATAAGGCCATGGAAATCAGCATAATAATAACCGTTATTAATTCTGATGTTTTCAGCATACAAATCAGAATTTTCCTCTACATGATAATTGAAAAACTCTCTATTAACGCTTTCCGGTTTTTGGAGGCCATTTTTCATAATCAGTTTACCACCGGGTTTTACCTTTTCACAAAAGGCCATGAAATTATTTATCAGTTCAGTTTTATTATTATAAACATCAAGATGATCGGGGTCCATAGCTGTGATGACAGCCATTTCAGGCTTTAAGTTTAGAAAAGACCTGTCAAACTCATCAGCTTCAATTAAGAACCAATCAGGTTTTCCGTTATGTATAAAGTTAGAATTATAGTTCGTACATAGTCCGCCCAAGAAAGCATAAAAATCAAAATCAGCTGTTTTTAAAATATGAGCCAGAAAACAGCTAACTGTAGTTTTGCCGTGAGTGCCGGCAACAGCTATCGTAGGAGTATTTTCAGAAAGAAGACCTAAAGCTTCTGCACGTTTTATGAAAGTAAAGTCAGAGTTCTTCAGATACTTGTATTCTTCCTGGTTTTTAGGAATTGCAGGTGTATATATAGCCAATTCAATATCTGTCGGTATTTTGGCAGGCTCATCGTCAAAATGTATTACAGCACCTTCTTCGGTCAGTTTATCAGTAATTGCAGAAGGAATTTTATCATAACCGAAAACAGCAGCCCCTTTTGCAAGGAAATACCTTGCCAGGGCACTCATACCAATGCCTCCGATTCCGAGAAAATAGACTTTATTTACACTTTTCAAATCCATACAAATTTACTTTACAAGACTCAATGCAACTTCTGCAATATTTTTCGCGGCATCTCTGTATGCCAGGCCTGTCATTCGTTCAATAAGCTTAAACCTTTTATCTTCATGATCAAAAAGATCCATAACAACAGGACCGATTTTTTCTTTTACTTCACTATCTCTTATCATAATTGCTGCATTGTGATTAACAAGAGCCATAGCATTTTTTGTTTGATGATCTTCGGCAACGTATGGCGAAGGAACAAACACAGCCGGCTTTTGGACCAGGCATATTTCTGACACAGCAATAGCACCGGATCGGCTTACAACAATATCTGCTATAGAATAAGCAAGATCCATTCTGTCAATAAACTCATATACCCTGACGGCATATTTCTCGAGTCCTTTAACATATTCAACAGCATCATTATAATAAAGCTTTCCTGTTTGCCAGATTATCTGGACATCATTATATAAAAACAGCTTAAGATTATCTTTAATACTTTCATTTATTGACCTTGCTCCAAGGCTACCTCCAAACACCATTAATACATTTTTTTTAGGAGAAAGCTCAAAGAACTCATAAGCTTCTTGTTTTTTGTCATTAACAGAAAGTATCTCTTTCCTGACCGGGTTGCCGGTAAGAAAAATCTTTTCTTTTGGGAAGAACCTCTCCATGCCTTCATAGGCGACACATATTTTCTCAGCTCTTTTAGCAAGAATTTTATTTGTAATACCCGGATAACTATTTTGTTCCTGGATAAGAGTAGGTATTCCTTTTTTTGCAGCAGCTCTGACAATAGGCCCACTAGCATATCCACCAACGCCAATAACTAAATCCGGTTTCCACCTTTTAATAATATTTTTTGATCTGATAATACTATCAAAAAGTTTAAAGGGCACAAGGAAATTTTTAAATGTAAGCCTTCTTTGCAGTCCGGCGATGTTAAGTCCAATAATATGATATCCTGCAGCGGGTACTTTAGACATTTCCATACGGCCTTTAGCACCCACAAAAAGTATTTGAGCATTTAACACTTTTTCTTTTAATGCGTTTGCGATGGCAATAGCAGGAAACACATGACCTCCTGTGCCACCTCCTGCTATAATTACTCGAATTGGTTTATGTCGTGGCATATTCACCTCCTGTTTCTTCCTGGTTTTCTTCCTGATTTTCTTCAATTTTTCTACTAACACTTAAAATGATTCCTATAGCAAGGCCGGTAAACCACAATGATGTACCACCCATACTAAGCATTGGCAAAGGCTGCCCGGTTACGGGCAAGAGATTAACAGTAACGGCCATATTTATCATTGCCTGAAACACCAGGCTAAAAGTAAGGCCTGCAACAAGGAGCGAACCGAAGGTTCCCGGTGCTTTATGAGCTATGCGCACCCCCCTGTATAGCAGTATCATATACAATAATAAAATAATAAATCCCCCTATTAATCCGTATTCTTCAATAATTATGGCATAAATAAAATCGGAAAAAGCCTGGGGTAAAAAGTTTCTTTGCGTAGAATTTCCGGGCATCTTTCCAAGTATTCCACCGGAAGCAATGGCAATTTTAGCCTGATCGGCCTGGTAGGTATCGGCATCTGTTTTATTAATATAGTTTTCTACTCGAGTCGACCAGGTATTAACACGTCCCTGATCAGCAGAGCGAAGCAAAATTACAACGAAAATGGTAAGAGCAAAAGCACCAATAAAAATTATAGCTGCAATATACTTATAATTAACTCTTCCTATAAACATCAAAACAATAGAAGTAGAAAACAAAATCGCAGCTGTGGAGAAATTTGCCGGCAGAATTAATCCGCAAACAATAATAACAGGCAAAATTACCGGCACAAAAGCAGATTTAAAATCTTTAATTTGATTTTGCTTTTTGGTAAGAAGACGAGCCAAATACATTATTAAAGCAAGTTTGGCGAAATCTGAACTTTGGAAACTGATATTTATTACAGGTAATGTAAGCCATCTGCTTGCATCATGAATACTGGTACCCATCAACAAAGTAATTAAGAGTAAAGGAATACCAACAATCAGAGCAAGCTGAGACAACCTTGAGTAATATGTATATTTAATTTTATGTGCCAAAAACATTAATAATAAGCCAAACATTAAAATTATAAAATGCTTAATAAGATAATACTCTGTGTTACCCGCCTGATATTTGTATGCAAGAGTGCCAGTACTGCTATATACAGCAAGTATGGAAATTACGGACAATATAATAACCACCATCCATATAATTTTATCACCCTTGAAATACTCAAAAATTTTTGCCATTACATTAATCTTTATCTATTTACAAGTCAAAAACAGCCTGTTTAAACTTTGTGCCTCTGTCTTCAAAATTCTCAAACAAATCAAAACTGGCACAAGCCGGGCTAAGTAAAACAACATCACCGGGATTTCCCAGGTTATAGGCATTAACAACAGCTTCTTCGGCAGATGAAGTTTCAATAACAACAGGAACTACATCCTTAAATGCCTTTATAATGTTCTCATTATTTTTCCCGAGGCAAACCAAAGCTTTTACTTTGCTTTTCACTAAAGGTAACAGTTCACTATAGTTATTAGCTTTTTCCTGTCCACCGGCAATCCAAACAACGGGTTTAGTCATTGATTCCAAGGCATACCAAACAGAATTTACATTTGTAGCTTTACTGTCATTGATAAACTCTATACCTTTTACAAAGCCGACAGATTCAAGCCTATGTTCAATATTCTGAAAGTCACAAAAACTTTTTTTAATAAATTCCTTTCGAACATCAACAAGCCTTGCGGTAATACCACCAGCCATGCTGTTGTAAGTGTTATGTACTCCCTGAATAGTCATTTCCATGATTTCAATATTTAATGGTTCATTATTAATGTTTATACAAAGCGTTTCATTATCAAGCAAATAAGCTCCTTCTTTAAATTTTTTCTTCATTGAAAAAGGATATACAGCAGGTTTAACATCATTCTCACTAAGCCATTTATTTATTAAGGGATCATCTGCATTATAGACAAAACAGTCATTTTCGGTTTGATTTTGAATAATTCTTTTTTTGGAATCAAAATACTTCTCCAAAGAATTCTCATATCTGTCCAGGTGATCCGGGTAAATATTTAGCAAGACCGAAACATCAGCTTTAAAATCGAACATGCCATCAAGTTGAAAACTTGACACTTCGAGCACATAATAATCAAAATTGTTCTCTGCCACCTGCCATGCAAAACTCTTTCCTACATTTCCGGCTAAACCAACGTTATATCCGGCTTTTTTCAGCATATGATAAACAAGCATAGTAGTTGTTGTTTTGCCATTACTTCCGGTAATACAGATTTTTTTTGCATCTGTATATCTTCCTGCAAATTCAATTTCTGATATTACGGGGATATTCTTGCTTCTGATTTTATCCAGAATGGGTATATTATCCGGTATGCCGGGACTTTTAACAACTTCTGTTGCAGATAACAAGATATCCTCGCTATGAGTTCCTTCTTCCCATTGTATATCATTATTTAAAAGAACGTTTTTATATATATCCTTAATTTTTCCTTTATCCGACAGCCATACATCAAAGCCTTTTTTGCGGGCTAAAACAGCTGCTCCTGTTCCGCTTTCTCCTCCTCCCAGTATTCCTATTTTTTTAGCATCATATTTCATTACCTCAGTTTAAGAGTAATTACAGCCAAAACTGCTAACAAAATTCCAACGATTAAAAATCTTTGAACAATTTTAGCTTCATGAAGTCCTTTAAGCTGAAAATGATGATGTAGCGGAGACATTTTAAAGACTCTTCTACCTTTACCAAATAACAACTTAGTGGTTTTAAACCATGTTACCTGCATAATAACTGACAGGCTTTCAATGAAAAAGACACCACATAAAACAGGTATAAGCAATTCTTTTCTAATAGTAATAGCAAAAACTGCAATAATACCACCTAAAGTCAGGCTTCCTGTATCACCCATAAACACTTGTGCAGGATAGGAATTATACCATAAAAATCCTATACAAGCCCCAACAAATGCAGACATAAATATCACCAACTCACCTGTGTTAGGTATATACATAATATTTAGATAATCGGCAAAAACAGTATTACCGGACACATAAGCCAGCACTCCCAATGTAACGCCTATAACGGCAGAAGAACCTGTGGCGAGTCCATCCAACCCATCTGTTATATTTGCACTATTTGAAACAGCAATAATTATAAAAATGACTATGGGGATAAATATCAGGAAAGCCCACTTGGCATAATCATTATTAAATATTGACAATATGACTGCATAATCGAATTCATTATTTTTAAAAAATGGTATGGTTGTTTTTGTTGACTTAACAGACTCTTTGGTAAAAGCAGGTTTTGCAGCCATAGTATTATCTGACGGGTTAGTTAATTCAACACTTCCCACATATTCATATTCAGGAATAATCTTCTCTCTTATAACAACAGATTCATTAAAATACAATGTAGTCCCTACTATCACACCGAGTCCGATTTGTCCAAGTATCTTAAATTTACCATGCAATCCGGCCTTATCTTTTCTGAAAACTTTGATATAATCATCGAGGAAACCGATACATCCCAACCACACAACAGAAATAAGCATCAAAATGATATAAACATTATTAAGCTTTGCAAATAACAAAGTAGGAATCATCACAGCACCAATAATGATAAGGCCTCCCATCGTTGGAGTTCCCTGCTTTTGCATTTGGCCATCCAGTCCAAGGTTTCTAATACTTTCCCCAACTTGTCTTTTTTGTAAAACTTTAATAATTATCCTTCCTATTATCAATGTGATAATAAGAGAGAAAATCAAAGCCATGCCGGCTCTGAATGAAATGTATTGAAATACTCCGGTTCCCGGAATATCAAAATTGCTGTCGATATATTCAAATAGATAATATAGCATGACAATAATTGTTAATTAGTATTATGGTTATTAATTTCAAAACATTCCATAACAATTTCCACATCATCAAAGTGATGTTTTATACCGTTAATTTCCTGGTACTTTTCATGGCCTTTGCCGGCAACCAAAATAATATCATTCTCGCCGGCAATAGAGCAGGCAGTTTTTATTGCTTCCTTTCTACCCGGAATAATGATAGTTTTATTTTTACTTTTAGGATCAATCCCTGCAATTATATCTTCTGTGATTTTTTCATGATTTTCATACCTGGGATTATCCGTTGTGACTATAACTTTATCGCTATACTTAGCGGCAATTGCACCCATAATAGGCCTTTTAGACTCATCCCTGTTTCCTCCACAACCAAAAACCGTAATAACTTTTGATTTTTTACCTTTAATAATATCCTTTATTGTTTTTAAAACATTTTCCAAAGCATCGGGTGTATGCGCATAATCAACAATTGCATTAACATTAGCGGGACTAACAATATGGTGAAATCTACCTTCAACAGAATCAAGCCCGCTAAGCACAGTCAGGACATTTTGCCTGTCTTCTCCTAACAAACAAGCTGCACTAAGTATCGCAAGAAGATTATAAGCATTAAAGCTTCCAACAAGTTTGCAATATGTTTCAACACCCATAAAGTCAATAACTAGTCCTGATGCAGTGTTATCAATAATTTTAGCCCTGTAATCAGCCATAGTTAGAATGCTGTAGGAATATTTTTTTGCTTTTGTATTTTGCAGCATAACCCATCCATTCTTATCATCAACATTTGTTAAAGCAAATGCTTCTGCAGGGAGCATATCAAAAAATGCTTTTTTAGCTAAAAGATACTGTTTGAAATCCTTATGATAATCTAAGTGATCCTGCGATAAATTTGTGAATATCCCACCTGCAAAATGCAGTGCTGTTGTCCTGTTTTGAACAACCGCATGCGAGCTAACTTCCATAAAGCAATATTCACAACCCTCGTCAATCATTTTGCTAAGAAGCTCGTTAATAGCAATTGCATCGGGCGTAGTATAAGCGGACGGGCTTTCCGTTTTGTTAATTTTATAAGAAACTGTTGATATCAGGCCTGACTTATGTCCTAAGCTGATAAATGTTTCATGAAGCAGAGAAGCAACAGTAGTCTTTCCATTTGTGCCGGTTACACCTATTAATTTTATTTTTTCAGAAGGCTTATCATAAAAATTAGCAGCTATAAAAGACAATGCCAGTGAGCTATCTTCTACCTGCACATAAGTAATATTCTCTTTTTGATTCTCGGGAAAGTCTTGGCAAACAATGCATGCTGCACCATTTTCTTCTGCTTTTTGAATAAACAGATGTCCATCAGTTTTTATCCCTTTAATTGCAACAAATAAAGAATCCTTTTCAACCTGGCGGGAGTCAAAAGACACATTACTGATCATCCTGTCAGTTGATCCGGCCACTTTTACAAGGCCTGATTTATATAATATTTCTGATAATTTCCTCAATTTTTTTGCAAATTAATATTTATGATAATTCAATTAATATATTCATACCTTCAGAAATCCTGACACCCGGCCTTATGCTTTGCTTTCTGACTATTCCCTTGCCGGTAAACTTTACTTTCAAATTAGCATTTTCCAGGACGTACAAAGCATCTTTAAGCCCCATTCCAACAACATTAGGCACCAGGTTTTCAATAAATTCACGTTCACGAAAAACAACAGTATCCTTATTAATTACAGATTGCACCCATGCTCTTTGAGGTTTTCCAGACAATATGCAGTCAAATTCAGAATATATATCTTTAAGATCATCATAATTTGACATTCTAAATGCCGGCATATGTGCCAGGTAATCATCCTTCAATTCTTCCTCGGGCAAAATGATATGAGTTGCATAAATTCTGTCAGCAATTTTTTTAAATACCGGTGCTGCAACCTGGCTGCCGTTATAAATCCACCCTTTTGGGTTATGAACAACTACAATCATTGAGTATGCAGGATTTTCAGCAGGAAAGTACCCTACAAAAGAAGCTCTGTAGACAACTCCTGATTCTCGTCTGTATCCAAATTTTGTATCAGCAACCTGGGCTGTTCCGGTTTTCCCGGCTATTTTATAAGAAGAGGATTTTATGTTTTGAGCAGTTCCGTTTTCCACAACTCCTTCAAGCATTTCTTTAACTTTCGCAAGTGTAGAATTAGAACAGATTTGGTTCTTTAAAATTTGAGTATCAAACTTCTTAACAGTTCTGCCTGTTTGTCTAATCTCCTTAACAAACATTGGCTTAACTTTCTTGCCATTATTTGCAATTGCATTATAAAAAGCTAAAATCTGAAGCGGTGTAAGTGCTACTTCATAACCGATTGCCATCCATGGCAAAGAGACTGCCGACCAGCTCGAGCTATTCACTTCATTGACAACAGGCTTGCCTTCACCTTTTATTTCAAGGCCAAGCGGAGTATCAATGCCCATTGCTTTTAGCCTGTTTATAAATCTGTTTGGATCGTGTTTATAACCCTCATTAATAATTTGAGAAATTGCGACATTAGAAGAAACTTCGAAGGCATTTTTAACAGAAATAATTCCAAAGCCTTCCTCTCTGGAATCTTTCATAAGCCGATCTGAATAAACAATGCTCCCCTCTCCTGTATTTATAAGATCATCAGGGTCGGCCAGATTATCTTCCAGGGCTGCAATCATTGATGCCAGCTTGAAGGTTGAACCGGGCTCAGTACTTTCTCCAACAGCATAATTAAAATACTCAACATATTCGTCGTCTTCATCACGCGAAAGATTCGATATTGCTTTAATATGCCCTGTCGAAACCTCCATGACAACAGCAGTGCCGTGGCCGGCTCCATATTTTTCCAGTTGTTCTTTTAAAGCATTTTCAACAACATCCTGCATATTGACATTAATGGTAGTAATAATATCTTTACCATTTTGAGGGTCAATTTCATTTTGGTCACTAACAGGCATCCACAGCCCACCGCTGGTTTTTTGCATTAATCTTTTTCCGTGAATACCTTCAAGTTCATCCCGATAAGCTCCTTCCAACCCAACAAAAGCCCCTCCTCTTTCGTATCCTATTGTTCTGGCAGCAAGACTTTTAAAAGGCATTTCTCTTCGTTTGTTCTCAACAATTATCAATCCGCCTTTATATCTTCCTAAATTAAGTATTGGAAAACTTTTTAAAGCATTCACCTGGTAGTAATTCACATTCCGCTTCAACAGGTAGTACCTTTCCTGGTTTCTCCTGGCATTAATAAGTGAATTTTTATATTCACGGGGAGACCTGTCCTGAAACAAACGCGCAAGGGAGTATGACAAAGAGTCAATTTTACCATTAAAGACTTCCGCGCTGATTACACCGGAACTAAGGTCCATTCGGATTTCATATACAGGAATACTTGTAGCCATCAACCTTCCGTCTTCAGCACAAATATCACCTCTCAAAGCTTCAATATCAACATAGCGGGTTGTTATGCTGCGCGCCATTTCACGATAATGTTCACCTTGTACAACCTGGATATAAATAACTTTCAAAAAGATCAGCAATGCAAATACAGCCGTCCCAAAATAGACTATGTAAATTCTCCATAATATGTCTTTCTTTTGTTCTTCCATTGCTTACATTAATGAAACTAATTCTACTTTCTATTATTTGTAAATACTTTTTTAAAAAAATTATTTTCCTTCTCAGAGTCCTTTATAATTACAGGAGGCACAACAGATTCAACAAATCCTTCATCTTTAAGCCTTTTTGATACTTCTGACTGGTTACTTAAGTACATCAGGCTTGACTTAACAGAAATATAATTAAGATGCAATTCGACTACTTCTTTTCTAATAACTTCTATTTCCCTGGCTTTTTTTTCAGCATAATATGTGTTAAATATCAGCAATATAGCTAAGAGCGTCAGAAAAAAGAAAAATGGAAGTAGTGCAACTACCTTATTAGCAGTCAGGATTGATCCATCAAGCAGGCCATGAAGGTTTCCGCTACCTTTTTTCTTTTTTTGTGTACCTTTTGAGGTTTTTTTAAATACATTTTCATTCATAATTACCTCTTTTCAGCTATTCTAAGTTTTGCACTTCTTGCCCTGTTATTCTTTATTATTTCATCTTCTCCGGGCACAATAAGCTTACCAACCGGTTTTATGGGTGACAAATCATTTCCATAAAAATCTTTCTCAATAACACCTTTGAAATTTCCTGACTTAAAAAAATTTTTAACTAATCTGTCTTCAAGGCTATGGTAACTGATTACTACCAATCTTCCTCCCGGTTTCAAAACTTCAAGGCTTTGAATAAGTAATTCTTTAAGACTTTCAAGTTCATTATTAACTTCAATTCTAAGAGCCTGAAAAACCTGTGCAAAGAACTTATTCTCTTTTCCCCTTTTTGCCAGATGCTTTAGTAATTCAACCAGCCGGGTTGTCGTTTCAATGCTATTTTCTTTTCTTGCTTTAACAATCTCGGAAGCTATCTTATATGCATTTTTCAGCTCTCCATAAAAGAAAAAGATATTCTTCAGCTCATCAAGCTCCCAGTTATTTACAATATCCTTTGCCGATACTTGTATAGACTTACTCATTCTCATATCAAGCGGGCCCTCTGTCCTGGTAGAAAAACCCTTAACTGCATTATCAAATTGATATGATGAAACACCAAGATCAGCTAAAATTCCATCAACTTCTTCATAAGAGTTTAACTTTAGAAATCTCTTCAAATACCTGAAGTTAGCATTAATAAACTCTATTCTTTCATCATCAGGAACATTCATTTCAGCATCTTCATCCTGGTCAAAAGCAATTAACTTCCCATCTTTTAAATGGCTGAGTATCTCCCTGGAATGGCCACCACCACCGAATGTAGCATCCACATATACTCCACCGGGTTTTATTAAAAGCCCTTCAACGCTTTTTTCAAGTAATACCGGGTTATGGTAAGTCATCATGTCCGCCTTTATTTATTTTCCCCATAACTTCTTCAGCTAACAATGAAAAATCTTCAGGCTCTTTGCTCAACAACTCATCATACATCTCTTTTGCCCAGATTTCAATCCTTTGTCCATAAGCTATAAGAACGATATTTTTTTCGATCCCTGCATAATTATGCAATGACCTGGGTATTAAAATTCTATTGGCAGAATCTGCAACAAGCTCTGTTGCACCTCGATAAAAGTATCTTACAAACTCCCTGTTCTTTTTATTGTAAAGATTTAAAGAATTTATTTCCTTTGTTATCCTTGCCCATTCTTGTTCCGGATATAATGCAAGATTTTTTTCAAATCCTCTGTTTATGACAAATCTTTCAGAGCCTTCGGCACCAAGCTGCTTTTTCAAGCCTGATGGAAGGGTTAAACGAGATTTTGCATCAAGTTTGCATTCAAATTCTCCTAAAAGATTCATCATATTTACCACTTCTTATTTTCAAGATGCTAAAATAATAAAAATAATTCCACTTTTTACCACTTTAACCCACTTTGTTGATAACTTTTTTATGTTATAAATTTTAAAAAAGCTGCTATTTGTCGCCAACTCACTGATTTTCTTTATATTACATTATTTTACCATAAATATTGTAAAAGCCAAAAATTACTTTATATATTTGACAAAAGGTTTTATTATCATGTGTTATGGAGTTTTTTTTGAAAAGAGATGTACAATGCTAATAATGATATTCAAATATTAATTAACTTTGTTGCATACGAGCAAGATGATAGAAGTTTGCCAGGCCAGGGTTTTGTCAAGAAAAATAAATAAACAGATATGGTTGGACGTTCTGCACAGATTGATAAATCTGTAAGGCATGAGGAATTTGTTAATGTTGATAAAGAATTTAAAAATAAGACGGGAAAGGTATATCCTCTTATACCCAAATTTTTAATTAGATACGTTAAAAGAAAGGTTCATCAGGACAGGTTAAACTGGGCTTTACACATCTACAAAGGCTATAAGAGTTTTGAATTTTTAGATGTGGTATTAAACGAAGAATTTGGAGTAAATATTAAGGTTAAAAACTTTGACAATTTACCAAAGGAAGGCAGATATATTGTAGCTTCCAATCATCCGCTCGGAGGCCTGGACGGCATGGCATTAATGCATGTAGTAGGAAAAAAGAGGCAGGACATTAAGTTTATTGTAAATGACCTGTTGTATGGCCTGATAAACTTACGAGAGCTGTTTTTGCCTATTAATAAGCACGGCAAGAATGCATCAGAAATAATAAAATCAATGGAGGAAATATATACTTCAGATAAATTAGTATTAATATTTCCTGCCGGTTTAGTATCAAGAAAAAGAAAAGGAAAAATAAAAGACCTGGAGTGGAAGAAAAGTTTTATCACCAAATCTATCCAGCATAAACGTGATATTATACCGGTTCATATTGATGGGAAAAACAGCAAAGCTTTTTACAGGTTGGCAAAGTTCAGGAAGTTTTTCAGAATAAAATTAAACCTGGAAATGTTCCTGCTTCCTGATGAGATGTTTAAACAACAGGATAAAAATATTACCATTACTTTTGGAAAACCAATACCATATACTACATTTACGAAAGAATACAATCATTATGAATGGGCACAAATGGTAAAAGAACATGTTTACACCCTTCCGTCGGGGAATAACACGTTCAATGTCATTAAAAAAAATAAATAATAAAGTATATGCAAAAGATTATTGACCCAATAGACAGGAGTGTTTTAGCAGAAGAATTAACAAAGGACAAACTGCTTAGAAAAACCAATAATGCAAATAACGAAATATATTTGGTTGACAATAATAATGCACCAAATGTTTTGAGGGAAATTGGAAGATTGCGTGAAGTTTCTTTTAGGACAGCAGGAGGAGGTACCGGCAAAGATTGCGATTTGGACTTTTATGATATAACAGAGGTTCCCTATCAACAACTTATTGTCTGGGATCCTGAAGAGAAAGAGATCACAGGAGGATACAGGTTTATCCTTTGTAAAGAAGCTCCTTTTAAGGAGAATAATATTCCCCAGTTGGCAACTGCCGGCTTATTTAACTTCTCCGATAAGTTTATAAAAGAGTATCTGCCTTATACAATTGAACTGGGAAGATCTTTTGTGCAACCAAATTATCAGACGGCCAGAAAAAACAGAAAAAGCATTTATTCACTTGATAATCTCTGGGATGGTTTAGGTGCGTTAATTGTTAATTATCCTGAAACACAATACTTTTTCGGGAAAGTCACAATGTATACTGATTTCAACCCCAGGGCAAGAGACATGATTCTGTATTTCATGAATAATTTTTTCCCGGATAAAGAAAAACTGGCTTATCCCAAGGAACCATTAGGCTATAAAACTGACATCTCCGACTTTGATAAAATATTCAATGCATCGAGCTTAGAAGAAAACAAAAAAATTCTGTCAAAAGAAGTAAGAAAGTATAATGAAAATATTCCTCCACTGATTAATTCATATATGAATATAAGCCCGACGATGAAAACTTTCGGCACAGCAATAAATGAAGGATTTGGTGGCGTTGAAGAAACAGGCATACTTGTTACTATTGCAGATATTTATGATCAGAAGAAAGAGCGTCATACTCAATATTAACAGATATTAAGATGCTTATTAAGACAGCAGAATTTATAAAAAGCTCACAACAATTATCAGAATGCCCTAAACCGGTTTTGCCGGAATATGCTTTTTTTGGCAGGTCAAATGTTGGAAAATCCTCCTTAATAAACATGCTTGCAGACAGAAAGTCTCTTGCAAAAACATCATCTACCCCAGGCAAAACTCAGCTTATAAATCACTTTCTAATCAATGACCGCTGGTATTTAACAGACTTGCCCGGCTTTGGATATGCAAAAGCATCAAAATCTAACAGGAATAAATGGGAGAATATGATAAGAAATTATCTCCTAAAAAAAGAAAACCTTGTTTGCTTGTTTTTTCTTGTTGACATAAGGCATAAGCCATTAAAAAACGACCTGGAATATCTTAACTGGTTTGGGAAAAATCAAATTCCTTTTGCAATAGTTTTCACAAAAAGCGACAAACTAAATTCCAGCAACATCAAAGCTAATTTTGAAATATATAAAAAGAAACTATCTGAAACATGGGATCCTCTGCCTGCCTTATTCCTAACTTCAAGTGAAAAGAAAAAAGGCAAAGAGGAAATTCTTGATTTTATCAACAATTATAATCAGGATTTCATATCTCCAGAAAAATCTACCTTGGTTTAAATGCTGACTTGTGGAATATTTCCCTGGGTTCTTTTTCTTCTAATAACTGTTTTATTGTAACATCAGATTCATTATTCATATAGCCTTTCACTATTTGCCAGCCCAGCCATGCACCAACTCTTGGCGCCGAATTTGGAGAAAAAACAGTTGTAAATGGAGCATCGCCTACAAACTTATTAATCATCTGCCTGTCTTGAGAAAAAATCAATTCATTATCAATAAAATACGACCAGACAAACTTTGCATTTCCTTCCATCCATGTGATTTGATCATTGGTATAACCGATTTTAACTGAATCAGTGACTTCAGGCAACATTAAATCCAGAAAATAAAGAATCTTACCTTCATATACCATAAAATCCAGCAAAGATTCAGGCGGAGGCACATCATCGGGGATGTTTTTCTCTGCCATAATCTTCATAACATCAGTAGCAATATACTCCCTGGAAAAAAGATTACGTTTAAACTTTGGAATCGATGCCCTTTCATAATTGACATTATCCCTGCCAAGATACATATCCAATCCTATTATTATATTATGATCAGCATATTTTACAGGCATCATATAATCCAGCCCGGAAATATAGCTGTACACTTTTGGATTAGTCTCCTCAGGATAATAATACCTGTAATATCTGAAAGACTGTGTAAGTTGATCCTCCAAAAAGTTCAAATCAGGGTACTCCTCCATGACATCATAGAATAAATCCTGAAGGAAAGTGTCGGTAACAAAATCAAACAACTTATCCTGCCCTTCTACGGTATTAAACTCTTCACCAAGAAAAAACGAAAACTCATCAGTATAAGATTGCAAATCAGTATACAGCTCATAAGGATTTGCAGTAAACAATGGTATTTCATACCTGCTAATCTTAATTGAATCAACAGGAACATCAGCTAAATCGACACTCTCATTGTTTCTGTCACAAGACAACAATACAATTAAAAAAACAGGAAAGAATACAGGTATAAATAAAGAAAATATTTTCAAAAATATCGGCTTAAAAACTTTTAATAATAACATTATAAAAACTTTTACGTTAGTTTATTGTTTGAAATTTTTTGAGTATATTGCATAAACCAAAAAAACAACATCAAAATTATGAAAAAAACGGCTATTTCAATTATTATATTGCTTGCATTTGCAATTAGTGCCAATGCCCAGGGATACAAAGACAAAAAACCCATACGCTTAGGATTAAAAGCATCTCCAAATGTTGGATGGATAAGGCCTGAAACCCGTGATTTTAAAAACGATGGCGTACGCTTGGGTTTTTCTTACGGTTTAATCGCTGATTTTATAATAACAGAAAATTACTATGTTGGAACGGGGCTTTTCATAACTCATTACAATGCAAAAATGAATATGCCTGCCTTTGAAGATGTTGAAGGTTTGGAAGATTGGGACGGTTGGGAAGATTTGGAAGATGAAGATGTAACACAAAGTCGGCTGTTCAACCTCCAATACCTTGAAATTCCTTTAACATTAAAGCTACTGACTAATGAAATAGGTTATATAACGTATTTTGGCCAGTTTGGTATTGGGTTGGGTGCAAATATCAGTGCAAAAGGAGAAGATACATATACTGCTTCGGATGATTCAATAGTTGATGAAGATCCGGATATAAAAAGCGACATAACATTTTTAAGAGCAGCCCTGATTATTGGTGGCGGCCTTGAGTATTCTCTTGCGCAAAATGCTTCAATTGTAATTGGCGGTGAATATAATAACGGTTTCACAAACCTTTTAAAGGACAAGCCGGAACACGACAAAAAGCACAGCGCACTTACAAACTACTTTCAGTTAACAATTGGTATTGTATTTTAAATAATTTATTATGCTAATTGCACTTGCACAGCTAAATTTTCATATTGGAAATTTTGAGCATAACGTTGAAAAAATAATTAAGAATATCAAACAGGCCAAAAAAGAAAATGCTGATTTGATAGTATTTTCAGAACTCTCAATTTGTGGTTACCCTCCGGCAGACATGCTTAATTATGAGAGTTTTATAGAAACCATCAACAAAGAAGTAAAAAGAATAGCTGCTGAGTGCAAGGGAATCACGGCTATTATTGGAGCACCCACCAAAAATCCGAATTCCAAAGGCAAGCGATTATATAATTCTGCATTAGTACTGGGAGATGGAGAAATAAAATTTACCTACAATAAGGGTTTATTGCCTGATTATGATATTTTTGACGAATACAGATATTTTGAACCTGCCAGGAAATTTGAGACTGTTAATATTAAAGGGAAAACAATTGCATTAACTGTTTGCGAGGATGTCTGGAATATGAGTGACAGTGTATTATACTCAGAATCCCCGATGGAAATAATGTCTTCATATAAGCCGGACTTTATCATTAACATTTCAGCATCTCCCTTTGCTTTTAATCATGCTATTGACAGAAAAAAAACAATGTGTGCAAATTCTGCCAGTTATGGAATTCCATTAATAAACGTAAACCAGGTTGGAGCTAACACCGATATTATATTTGATGGTGGTTCACTGGTAGTAAACAGCAAAGGAGAAGTAGTAAGTGAGCTAAGCTTATTCAAAGAAGATTTTAAAATTATTGATCTTAACAATATTGAGAAATCTCAAGCTATAGTGTTTAAAGAAGAGCAATCCGTTTTAGAAAAGACCTCACTGATACATGATGCACTTGTGGTGGGAATAAAAGATTTCTTCAATAAATTAGGGTTTAAGAAAGCCATATTAGGATTATCGGGGGGAATAGATTCTGCAGTTACGCTGGCTTTAACCGAAAAAGCAATAGGTGCGGAGAACGTCTGGGTTATATTATTGCCCGGCCCATACTCTTCTGAACATTCTGTTAAAGATGCAATTGATCTTGCAAATAACATAAATGTAAAGTATGATATAATTCAAATTGACGAAACTGTAAATTCATTACTAGAAACATTGGAGCCATACTACAAGGGAACAGAGTTTGGCATTGCCGAAGAAAACTTACAAGCCAGGGCGAGAGCAATAATTCTGATGGGGTTATCAAATAAGTTTGGCCATATCTTGCTAAACACAAGCAATAAAAGTGAGGCAGCAGTAGGTTACGGGACACTTTACGGAGATATGTGCGGAGGCTTATCTGTAATTGGTGATGTTTATAAAACAGAAGTTTTTGAACTGGCAAAGTTTATTAATAAAGATAAAATTGTAATTCCTGAAAACACAATAACAAAACCACCCTCTGCCGAACTCAGGCCTGACCAAAAAGACTCAGACTCTCTGCCGGAATATAATATTCTTGATGAAATTCTTTACCGCTATATTGAATGCCAAAATAGTACTGAAGAAATCATTAAAGATGGCTTTGATAAAGACATAGTAAAAAAAACCATAAGGCTTGTGAATATTAACGAGCACAAAAGACACCAAACAGCACCGGTACTTCGTATTTCGAATAAATCATTCGGTATTGGAAGGCGAATGCCTATAGTAGCCAAATACACTACTTGAGGAGTCAATTATTTATAGCAATATCAATATTACTTTTTAAAAAAAATAATTATGAAAACCTCTTTTGGACCACAAAAAATTCTATTTCCATTACCAACAAGCCTGGTAGTAACCGGCACAATGGAAAAAGCAAATATTGTAACAATAGCATGGGTAACTCTCTTAACCAGCTCCCCTCCTACACTGGGAATATCAGTTGGCACCAAGGGTTTTTCGGGTAATGAGATACTAAAAAACAAAGAATTTTCTGTTAATATTGCCGGAGTAGATATAATGAAAGAAGCAGACTTTTGCGGTATAACTTCAGGAAAAGATACCGACAAGTTTGAAAAGTCCGGATTAACAAAGATGCCTTCAAAATACATCAATGCGCCCATAATAAAAGAATGCCCGTTAAATTTTGAGTGCAAGCTAACAGGCTCCTCTGTAGTAGGCACAACAAATCACTTTATTGGTGAAATAGTTGAGTTACACATGGATACTGATAAACTACAGGATAAAAATGATCCCAGGTCTTTGGATATAGAATTATTCAACCCTCTCATTTATATAGGGGGCGCCAGGGAATATAGAAAAATAGGCGAAAAAGTGGGAGATGCTTATAAAATAGGCAAAGAGTTAAAATAACTCTTATCTTAGTTTATAGCTTCAACAGATTTGATTTCAGGAATTGCTTTTTTAACAGCCTGTTCAACACCGGCTTTCAATGTCATCTGGCTCATTGGGCAACTTCCGCATGCTCCAAGCAATTCAACATTAACAACATTATCTTCTGTAAGCTCCACAAAGCGTATATTTCCACCATCAGCCTCAAGATAAGGTCTGATTTGGTCAATTACATTTTCAACTTTTTTTATTAACTCTTCATTATTTGTATTAGCCATAATTTATAGTATTTAAATATTGATTTTAACAATTTTAATTAAAAAAACAGGTCAGCAAAAGTAATACTTTTTTATAATAATAATCCTTAATTTAATTACTATGTACGGGTATCTTCAGCAGCCGGGTCCCAGTATAATTTATTAAAATTTATAATCCGGTCATTTGCCACAGCAACACCTTCACTTTCCAATAATTGCTTCATTGTGTCAGAACCTCCGAAATGATGCTTGCCTGTCAATATTCCGTTCCTGTTAACAACTCTATGTGCAGGAATTTCATCAGCACAAGCATGGGACTTATTCATAGCCCAGCCAACCATCCTGGCACTTCCTTTAGCTCCGATAAAAGAAGCAATTGCTCCATATGTGGAAACACGTCCGGGAGGAATTTGTTTAACGACATTATAAACTTTCACAAAAAAAGACTCATTATAATTCATAAACAGCTGAGTTAGGATTGCGGCATAGAAAATCTAAGATATTTAATAGGAATTCCTTCCTTTATAAACATTTGTTCGTAATACGTTTTAATGTCGACCAGAATATCATCAACATTATCAGGTTTGCCGTGAATATCTCTATTCACAACTTTAATATTGCAACCAAAATATTCCACATTCCCAACAGAAAATTCGAATAAAGCAGAATTATCTGTTTTTAAATGCACTATACCATCAGCGCGTAAAAGCTTTTTATAAATATTCAAAAACCTATCCGAGGTAAATCTTTTCTTTATCCTGGATTTTTGCAACTGGGGTTCCGGGAAAGTAATCCAGATTTCCCTTACTTCAAGAGGAGCAAAAAAGTACTCAAGTTTTTCAACTTCTACCCTAAGAAATGCAACATTCTTAATATTATTTTCAATGGCAGTTTTCGCGCCTCTCCACAATCTGTCGCCTTTAAGGTCTATGCCCACAAAATTAACATCCGGATAAATCCGGGCTAATCCAACTGTGTATTCGCCTTTTCCACAACCTATTTCCAGCACTACTGGATTGTCATTACCAAAAAAAGCGCGGCTCCATTTGCCGCGCAAGTAATAATTTTCAGAAATATGTTGGTATTTTGGTTGTAATACATTTGGAAAAGTGTCGAGTTCAGCAAATTTTATAAGTTTATTTTTTGCCACTTTTCTTAACAAATTAAAATACTTACATTAACGATGCAACACCCACGCATCAGAGCTAACAGTTTGATGCACTGTTTGAAGCATTTGTTCAGCTTCATTAAGGTCATAATAATAATCATAAGCAACCCTGTAAAAACCAAGCCTGTTCATCGGGAATGCCTTTGCATTCGGAGCTCCTTTACTTCTAAGCTCATCAGCATAGATTTCAGCATTATGCTCTTCTTCAAAACTTCCAACGATAATATAATAAACCTTTCTACCCGGTTCCGGAGTTGTAGATTTCTCCATAGTTCCCGTTGTTTCAGTTTCTTCAACATCTTCGATAGCTTCTTGAGTTTCATCAGAGATGCCACTTATATCTTCAACAGGTTCAACAATTTCTGTTTTAGGCTTTTTATCAAATACTCCTAATATGTCAATTGCTTTATCACCGAATAAGAATTCAAAATTAACAGCTATAAGAATGATAATAACCAATAATGGTACTACCAAAAAGGCAACCCATTTAGCAGCAGGTGGTAAACCTGACTTTTGTTTGATTGGCTGTATTGGTGGTGGCGGAATTGTTTTACCATCTTTTTTCTCTTCGCCCGGTTTTATATCTTTGGCGGCCGCTTCCGGAGTTTTCTTCTCAGTCCCTTTTTTCGCATCTTCAGCTTTGTCAAGGACTTTGTCTGCTTCAGTTTTAGCAGCTTCGGGAGCTTTTTTCTCGGGCTCTTTAACGCTTCTCATTCCGGCAGTATCATCAAGATAGTTAACCGACTTATCCGCAACGAATTCAATTTCTCCGGCAGGCGACATTGAGAATTGTCCAACTTCTTCCAGTTCAACTTTCTTACCTGATTTAAGAGAATTATTCATCTCTTTCACGAAGGAATCAATAAAATCCTTTGCTTTTTCAACCGAGATATTCTCTTTTTTAGCAATATGCTCGGTTAAAACTTTGTCATCAGTTTTATTTTTGGTGCTAAAAGTAATTTGCTTTGATGGCGCTTCTACTTTTTTCTTTTCCGGAACAAAACGTGCGGGAATATATTTAGTAGAGAATTCTCCAAAACCGGGAAGTATAACATTGTCTTTGCTAAACAATAATTCACTAATGTACTTTCCTATTTTCATTATTGTAGTTTTTTGGTTTGTCAATTAAAAAAATCTGTTTATTTGGTGTTATACGTGAAATATAAAACAAAACCTTGCAAAAATAAACAAGATTCTATCATATATACGTAAATAATGAAGCTAAGTTATAAAAAAAGTATTTAGAAATTAATTTTTATTAACAAAAAATGCTAAAACTCTTGCATTTATTGAAAAGAAATCATATCCGGAGGTATTTTTTTATATCATTAGGTGTATCTATAGAATATGAATCCGACTGGGTTTCAACAACATATACGCTATATCCGTTTTCAATCCAGCGTAATTGCTCCAATGATTCGCATTCTTCAAGGTATGATTTATTAATATTGGAAATTTCATTTAAAACATTAATTCTATATGCATATATTCCAATATGTTTATAAAACACAAATTTATCCATCCATTTTTCGGGGTGAAAATTTCTGCGATGCGGAATTGCTGCTCTGCTAAAATATAAAGCTTTAAAATTCTTATCAAAAACTACTTTTACAACATTTTCATCAAAAAGCTCATTATTAGAGGATATCTTTTTCGCAAGTGTTGCGATATTAATCTCCGGGTTATCAAACACTTTTGAAAGCTTATCAATCTGTACCGGATCAATAAATGGCTCATCGCCCTGGATATTAATAATAACATCATTAACGGACAAAGAATATTTCTGAATCAGATTCCGGGCAGCTTCATTGCATCTTTCTGTACCGCTTTCATGCTTAGCAGAGGTATAAACAACATTTCCAAATTCATTAACATGATTAAATATACGCTCATCATCAGTAGCCACAACCACATCTTCTATAAATTCGGCTTTCTTAGCCTGTTCATAAACTCTCCTTATCATGGATTTGCCAAAAATATCTGCAAGCGGTTTCCCGGGAAAACGCGTTGAAGCATATCGGGCAGGAATTATTCCAAATACTCTCATTGTTTTGGTTTATTGTGGTTAAAACTGCTAGCGTATCAATGGTAGTGTTTATTATACATACCCAGTTAAATATTTAAGTATACTATCAGCATTAACCCTGAAATCCGTTTTGGCGCAATTGGTTTTACTCAACTAAGCCGCAAGTATTTTATTTGTTAATTGCTTTTAATATTCTTTCCTCTTTAATCAAAACATCTTTTAGTAAGAGTTGATGAGGAAAGTTTTTAAGTTTAGAATCTCTAAATCCATCAAGTATCTTCACTAAGGAACCTGCTGGAATTAATGACAAGTTTATTTCAAATTCTAAATCGCAGTCATTAACAAAGTCATCACTAAATTCAGGCGCTACAAGTAGTGACTTTACTACGTTGAGGTTATTCTTTTTGGCTAATTCAATATAGGATTTCACTTGACGTGAAACAGAGCTGAATTTGTTATAACCGCTTTCTTTGACTGTTTTACACTCAACGATTATTACATTCTCATTGCCCAAATTTAATAGAATATCTATCTTGTTTTTTGCAGTACTTAATTTTTTTCTAAGTGATTCATCAACATTAAAACCAAGTTTCTTAAAGATCGTTTTAGTTATGTCTTCAAATTTTATTCCCAGCTCACTTTCTTTAATATTTATTCCATTCTCTCTAAGTGTTGCCAAATCTCTATACCCAATTGCTTCATAATTCTCTATCATTAAATTCTCAGCATCTTTGTATGCATCTAAAATATTTTGAACCAGATCGCCTCGAGATTTCAAATCCTTTGCTGTAACAAATATCTTCAAAACTTCACTCGGAATAATATCAAGAATATCACGTGGTTTAATATTATAATCTAAAAGCGTAGAGCTATTTAAAGGTGTTTTTTCTGGCATCTGAAACTCTTTGATAACAAGCTGGTGAAAAGTATCTAATGCTTGTTGTAAATCAATCAATAATTTTTCGTAACCTTCAATTGAGATACCAACTTTTTCATCTTTTTCTAATTCGTCAAAGTAAGAGATAATATTGCTAATCTTTTCATCTATCGTCACACCTTTTAGGGAAGAACTCATTTTTAAACCTTTCTCCCATATTTCGTTAACAAATTTTTTCTTCTCAGATAATGAAGTCCCCTCTTTATGAACAGAATTTTTCAAAAGATTTGTAAATGGGATGCCCTCTTTTATAATTTGTTTTACTTTTTCTTCAAAGTTTAAATCCTTTGTATCTATATTGTGTTTCCTGCATATGAGATTTAATTGTGGTTCTTTCAAAGTTTTCAGGACACGTCTATAATACTTATCTGCAATATCTTTTTCTCTTATTTGTCGTAAAATTTTAACAACTTCATCTGCAACATAAACATGGTTATTTTTCTTTGAAAAGAAAATAACTCCAATATTTTTCAAAGAAGTTATAATACAGTCAATTTCTGCTTTTTCGGGTGGAATAATGAGGTAGTTAATTAATTTAATTTCCTCTTGTGAAAGTTCTAAATTTCTGCCAAGAGTCACTAGAATGGACAATTCGTCGTCGGTAACTTTTTTGTCACGGTTTTTTAATTCGTCGTTAAAATATGCAGTTTCTACACATGCTTTGTAAACTTCATAATCCCGTTTTCGAATATCATCTAAATCCGATTTTTCAGATTCAAGTTTTGTTTTAAGTTGTTTTGTTTTCTTTTTAATACTCTCAAGTTCCTTTTCATACAAACGTGCAAACCAATCCTGTTTTAGTATACAATTCCCATCCTTAATTATTATGTCTATGAGAATATCTAATTGAGAGGTAGTGTTTTGAAATTCTGCTTTAACTGTTTC
>JAWOBS010000261.1:0-12631 GCA_046484145.1 Bacteroidales bacterium | reverse complement strand
AAAACATATTATTATGAAAAAGAAAATATTTATTTTATCAATACTCACCGGTATTTTTTTAGTCTTCTATTCCTGTACTGAAAACTTCGAGGAAATAAATGAAGATCCAAACAACCCGGTTGATGCACCTTCTATAAACGTGATGTCTCATGCCATTTGGAATTTTACATGGTTTTTCTTTGATGACTGGGGCGACATGAACGAACCTTCATCTTATTCAGGTCAAATTACTAAAATTCAATATATTGATGAAGCTTACTATCAATATAGAGAAAGTGTGGTAAATCAACTTTGGTCTAATGTGTACAATAATGCCAATGATATGGAAAAGATAATTGCCAAAGAAACGGAAGAGGATGGAAATCCAAATATCATAGGTATGGCAATGACCTGGAGAGCATATATGTACCTGGTAGCTACAGACAGATGGAAATCTATCCCTTATTCTGAAGCAAATCAGGCGGACGATGGTATCACAAACCCTGCATATGACTCTCAGGAATTCATATATAATGACCTTCTTGTGCAACTTAAAGAAGCAAATGACTACTTTACTACAGCAGCTATGTATAATGTCGGCTCTGCTGACATTCTGTTTGAAGGTAATAGTACTAAATGGAAAAAATTTGCAAATTCTTTAAGGTTGAGAATTGCTAACAGGGCATCAGATGTTGACTCTGACTTGGCAAAACAACATATTGAAGAAATTCTTGGAGATTTGGAAACATATCCAATTTTGGAAAGCAATGAGGATAATGTATTCCTTTGGTGGCCGGGATCACCTCCTTATGTTGAGCCATGGAAAAGTATCAGCGATACCAGAGATGACCATGGCATGTGTGAAGTATTGGTTGATATGTTGCTGGATCTTAATGATCCAAGAATCCATGTTTATGCAAAACCAGCTGAAAGTGATGAAGAATATCGTGGTTTAATCTACGGAGCAGAACCCGGTTCTTTTGAGTTAGCAGATATTAGCCGAATTGGTGAAATCTTTAGGGATGATCCTGAAGGATTCTCACCAATAATGCGTTATTCTGAAGTTCTTTTCATTATTGCTGAAGCCGCTATGAAAGGATACGATACAAATGGTATAACTGCAGAACAAGCATATGAGGATGGAATTTTAGCTTCTTTAACAGAATATGACATCGAACAAGCAGACATTGACGATTATTTTGACGAAGCAGATGTAATTTGGAATAACGACATAGAACAGATATATACCCAAAAGTATATCTCATTGTTTAAAAACGGACAGGAAGCATGGGCGGAAACACGCCGTACTGATTTCCCATTAATGGGACCGGCTCCTGCATCCGTATATGACGGTCATAATCGCCAACCTTTCCGTTATCCTTATCCAACATCAGAGTCAAACCTTAACAGTGAGAATCACAGTAGTGCTGCTCAAGGAATTGTTGATAGATTCTGGGGACAACAAATGTGGTGGGATAAAAGAACAGGTGTGAACTAATGTTTTATTAATACTTGTTTTAAAGAGGCTGTTCAAAAATTTTAAACAGCCTCTTTTTTATTTTGCATTTTAGATTTTTCGCAAATTAATTGATAAATATCTTTATTGCATTAAGTTGTATTGCTGATCTCTCCTCACAGGTAGAAAACCTGCCTCACGAATTGTATTTTCCATTTCTGCAATGCCCATTTTATGCCCGGCACCGGCTGCAGAAACAACATTTTCTTCTATCATAATACTGCTTAGGTCATTCGCGCCGGCATGTAAACACACTTGCGCAAGCTCCCTGCCAACTGTGAGCCATGAAGCCTGGATGTTATCAATATTGTTTAATATTAATCTGCTTACAGCAATCAGCCTCAGATACTCATCGCTTCTGAAATTAGGATGAAGCTCCATTCTTTTTGCCAGGGCAGTGTTCTTTTGCTGAAAAGGCCATGAAGTAAAACTAATAAAGCCCCTACTGTCTTTTGGCTTTATACTTTGAATTTTTCTTATAGTTAGAAGATGTTGAATCCTTTCTTCAATTGTCTCAATATGACCATACATCATTGTAGCAGATGTGGTAATCCCAAGCTTATGCGCTTCTATCATCACATCTGACCATTCTTTAGCACTGCATTTATTTTTTGAGATTATTCTTCTTACCCTTTCGGAAAGAATCTCAGCACCGGCCCCGGGCAAAGAATCCAAACCTGATTTTACAAGCTCTGTTAATGTCTCTTTATAAGAAATGCCTTCTATTTTTGAAATATGAACAATTTCCGGCGGGCCAAGAGCATGTAATTTTATATCCGGATAAAGATTCTTTAGATCTTTGAATAAGTTTTTGTAAAATTCCAAACCAAGCCTTGGGTGCAAGCCACCTTGCAGTAAGAGCTGGTTACCACCAATTTTTAACAACTCATCAATTTTTGTCTTGTATTCATCAATTGTAGTTATATATGCTTTAGGATTTCTTTCCGTTGTATAAAAATTACAAAATAAGCAAGCCGAACAGCATACATTAGTAATATTTACATTTCTGTCAATTATCCACGTGACTATCTCCGGATTTGACTTTTTCTGCCTTAAATAGTGTGCCGAAGCTATAAGAAGAGACAATGGAGCATCATTCCAAAGATATAATGCTTCTTGCAATTTAATTTCATCTCCTGAAATTGCCTTATCAATGATGTTTTCCGCATTCATAATAATTTGCTAAAAGCTTTTATGTACACTGCTTATTATTGCTAAATTTGCAAAAAAATAATTATATGACTAACATTCTTCACAAAATTAATCAATTACCGCAAAAGCAAAGCATTGCTTACCTCATTAATTCGCCAAAGGAATTAAAGGAACTGAAACTGGAAAAATCTGAACTTGATTACATTAACAAAAGATATCCGGAAAAAGAAATTAAAATTTTTACATTTTATAAAAGCAATAGCTGGATAATTATTTGTGTAATTCCAAAGAAAGTAAGCAAGGAAGCTCACCAGGTAAAGGAATTATACAGAAAACTGGGAAATAAGCTTTGCACTTTTTTAAACAAAGAAGAAGAAACTGTTATAAATATTTCTGCAAAAAAAGCGAACAAAGAATTTTTACTGAGCTTCACAGAAGGCCTGCTGTTATCGATCTATAGCTTTGAAAAATACAAAGAGTCGGGAAAAAAGAAAAATAAGCTCTCAAAGGTGAATATTTTATCTGACGTTATAGAGGCTAAAGAACTGAAAGAACTCACCAATATCGTCACATCCGTACATTTATGCAGAGATCTTGTAAATGAACCGGCTTCCGGTTTAAATGCGTTGGAATTTGCAAAAATCATTAATGAAGAAAGTATTAAGGCAAAAATAAAAGTTGAAGTTTTTAAAAAGGCAAGGATTAGCTCATTAAAAATGAATGCTTTGCTTGCTGTAAACCAGGGAAGTAAAATAGAGCCCACTTTCACTGTGTTAGAATGGAAACCGAGCGGTGCTAAAAACAAGAAACCCTATATACTTGTAGGCAAAGGTGTTATGTATGATACCGGTGGATTAAGCCTTAAGCCTTCAGATGCTATGGAAGCAATGAAAAGTGACATGGCCGGTGCTGCTGCTGTATTTGCATGTATAAGAGCAATTGCTTTAAACAAACTAAATATTCATGTTATTGGCCTACTGCCGGCAACTGACAACAGGCTTGCTAAAGAAGCAATCGCACCGGGAGATATTATTACTATGATGAATAATAAAACTGTTGAAGTTATCAATACTGATGCAGAAGGCAGGCTAATCCTTGCGGATGCTCTATGCTATGCCTCAAAGTTCAGGCCGGAACTGGTAATTGATATTGCAACATTAACCGGTTCGGCATCCAGGGCAATTGGTAAATATGGAATAATAGGGATGCACGAGAAGTGCCATAAGCAAATGGAACTACTGAAAAACTCGGGCAATAATGTTTATGAAAGAATTGTTGAGCTGCCCATGTGGGATGAATACGATGAAGAAATTAAATCAGATATTGCAGACATAAGAAATGTTGGCATAAGCCCAAATGCCGGTGCTATCACAGCTGGAGTTTTTTTAAAGCAGTTTACTTCTTACCCCTGGATACACTTAGATATTGCAAGTATGGGATTTATGGAATCTAAAGAAAACTACATCGGGAAAGGTGGATCAGGCGTTGGTGTGAGGCTTTTTTATGACTTTTTAAAACATAAAGCCAAAACTACGAAATAGTTTAATGACTTTTAATTAAATTTGTAATACACCTAATCATATTACAAATACTTAGAATATAGCCAAAATGAAAGAGAACCAAGAAGACGAAATATTCAACGAAGACATAATAAAACAGGAAAAGAATCCGGTTCGAGTTGGCATCACTCACGGTGATGTTAATGGCATTGGATATGAGGTTATAATTAAAACTTTATCCGATATCAGGGTCACTGATTTCTTTACTCCAATTGTATATGGTTCTTCAAAAGTTGCATCATACCATAGAAAAACATTAAGTTCAAGCGATTTTAGTTTTAATATTATTAAAAATGCTGAGCACGCTAAAAACAACAAACCAAATCTGCTAAATATTTACAACGAGGAAATAAAGATAGACTTGGGAGAGTGCACTGAGATAGCAGGGCAGGTTGCATACCTGGCTTTGGAAGCAGCGACAGAAGACTTGAAGAACGGACATTTGGAAGCCCTGGTTACTGCACCTATCAACAAACAGAACATTCAGAGTAAAGAATTTACTTTTCCCGGCCACACTGAGTACCTTGCAAAAAAGTTTGGATCTCAAGACCCTCTGATGCTAATGGTCAGCAATGACATTCGCATTGGAGTAATTACCGGCCACGTTGCATTAAGAGATGTTCCTTCAATAATTACTGAAGAATTGATTTTAAGCAAAATTCGTACATTAAACCAGTCTTTAAAGCAGGACTTTGGTATAACACGTCCAAAAATTGCTGTGCTTGGCCTCAACCCTCATGCAGGAGATAAAGGTGTTATTGGCATTGAGGAGCAAAACACAATAATCCCTGCAATAAAAAAAGCTTTTGACGAAGGTATTCTTGCTTTTGGCCCCTATCCTGCTGATGGATTTTTCGGCTCATCTACCTTTAAAGAGTTTGAAGGAATACTGGCTATGTATCATGATCAGGGTTTAATTCCTTTTAAGGCACTGTCTTTTAAAAGCGGTGTAAACTTCACTGCCGGACTACCAATAGTAAGAACTTCTCCCGCTCATGGAACAGCTTATGAAATAGCCGGGAAAAACATGGCTTCACCTGATGCATTCAGAGAATCAGTCTATCTGGCTATAGATATTGTGAAAAACAGGAAAATTTACCAGGAGATAAATGCTAATCCTTTAAAAAGCACATCTCATATTGATTCTGATAATGACAAATCGGATGCTGACGACTTAAAGGATTTAGCTGATGATTAATTAAAACAAATCAAATGACCTATTTTTCGGGATGCTTTTTAAATGATATAATAAAAGCTATTGGAGGCCACACATATGGCAGGCACGATGAAGATAACAAGATAATTAAGCATCTTCTTATCGATAGCCGAATGCTTGTTATTCCCGAATCAACTATCTTCTTTGCATTATCAACTAACAGCAATGACGGTCACAATTACATCTCTGAGCTGTATAAAAATGGTGTTCGTGTTTTTGTGGTATCTAAAACTCCTGATGCTCTCGAATCAAAATTTACTAATGCCGTCTTTATTGAAGTTAAGGATACTCTAAGTGCCCTGCAAAAACTCGCAAGATATCACAGAAGAAAATTCAATTTTCCTGTATTGGCAATTACCGGAAGTAATGGAAAAACAATCGTTAAGGAATGGCTGTTTCAACTTCTTAATGATAAATTAAAAATCGTCAGAAGCCCGAAAAGCTATAACTCACAAATTGGAGTGCCCCTGTCGGTATGGCAGATGGACAAAGACTTTGAAATGGGGATATTTGAAGCCGGAATATCCACAACAGGGGAAATGGAAAATATTCAAAACACCATAATGCCGGATTATGGTATTTTTACAAATATTGGCCCGGCACATGATGAAGGCTTTAAAAATAAAAAAGAAAAAATAAAAGAAAAGCTTAAGCTCTTTAAAGGTGTAAAAAAGCTTATTTATTGCTCGGATTACAAGGAACTACACAAAGAAATAATTTTATGGAATAAGAAAAACAAGGAAGTTGAACTATGTCCGTGGTCATCTCATGAGAACTGCCCCGCTAAGGTTACTAAAATCAAGAAAACAGAAAAAGGGACAATGCTTGATTTCCTCTTTCAGGATAAACTTTTGTCATTATTCATCCCTTTTCACGATGCCATCTCCATTGAAAATGCTTTACACTGTGTTACTTTTCTTTGCAATTATGGCTATGATTTAAACCGGATAGAACAAAGCGTTAAAAAGCTGCAGCCTGTTGCCATGCGCATGGAATTAAGACAGGGAATAAATAGTTGCAGCATAATTAACGATTCTTATAATTCAGATTTACATTCTTTATCAATTGCTTTGGACTTTTTATCAGAACAAGTTCAAAATCAAAACACCAGGTTAATTTTATCTGACATATTGCAAACAGGGATTTCAGAAGATAAATTATACAAAGAAGTTGCATCCCTGGTAAAGGCAAAAAAGCTTACATTTTTTGTCGGAATTGGTCCGGCTGTGAGTCGTCAAGCATCAAAATTCTCGGATATTGAATCAGAGTTTTACCCGGATACAGAAGCATTTCTTAAAAAATTTGACTTTTCAGCTTTATATAATGAAGCTATTTTAATAAAAGGTGCCCGCCCTTTCGGTTTTGAAAAGATCAGCAATTTGCTGCAGCAAAAAGATCATCAAACTATTCTTGAAATAAATCTTGATGCACTATTACACAACTACAAAGTGTACAAATCACTACTAAAGCCGAAAACAAAAATAATGGGTATGGTAAAAGCTTTTTCTTATGGCAGTGGCAGCTACGAAATAGCTTCAGCACTCTCAAAGCAAAATTGTGATTATCTTGCTGTTGCATATGCTGATGAAGGAAAAGAATTAAGAGATCACGGAATATTGCTGCCAATAATTGTTATGAACCCTGAGATACAAAGTCTTGACACATTACACCTTTACAACTTACAACCTGAGATATACAGTTTAAATCTATTTGAAAGAATAGCCAACAGCTCAAAACTATTCCCGGGAGTATCCGAAAATAACCCTTTCCCGATTCATATAAAACTTGATACAGGAATGCACAGGCTTGGCTTTATGAAAAATGAAATTGATGAGCTTTTACAACTAATAAAAAACAATCCTCACATAAAAATTGAATCCATATTTTCTCATTTGGCAGCCAGCGACATGCCGGAATATGATGATTTTACCAAACAACAACTTGAAGCATTCGAGATATTATCTCAAAAAATAATGAAGGAGTTAAGATACCCTATTATCAGGCATATATGCAACTCTGCTGCTATTAGCCGATTTCCGGAAGCCCACTATGATATGGTCAGGCTTGGAATAGGACTTTATGGAATAGATTCAGGGAATAAAGTCAGCAAGCTTTTAAAAAATGTAAGCTCTTTCAAGTCCGTTGTTTCCCAGGTAAAAGAGATAAAAAAAGGAGAAAGTATTGGATATTCCAGGGCAGCTGTTGCTAAAGATAATATTAAGATAGCTATTATCCCGGTAGGTTACGCTGATGGTTTAAGCAGAGTTCTGGGAAATGGGAAAGCCACGTTTATTATTAACAACAAAGCTGTTAAAACTATTGGTAATATTTGCATGGACATGTGCATGGTTGATATCAGTAAAGCAAATGTAAGTGAAGGTGATGAGGTTATAATCTTTGGTGAAGAAAGACCAATTACTAAACTTGCAGAAGATCTTAACACTATACCTTACGAAGTTCTCACTTCTATTTCACATAGAGTAAAAAGGATATATTACAGAGACTAAATTCCGGAAACCCAGTTGTTCATCATTTTTCGACCCTCAGTTGTCAAAATACTTTCAGGATGAAATTGCACGCCACAAACATCATAATCACGGTGTTTTATTGCCATTATTTCACCAAACTTATCCCTGGCAATAACTTCAAGACAAGAGGGTAAGCTTTCTTCCTCAATTACCCAGGAGTGATAACGGCCTGTGAGAGTTTCTTTAATGCAATCTTTAAAAATCCCGCTATCAGTCTTTAACACATTAGTTTCAATAGCAACACCATGTAAAACACGCCCCAGGTTTCTTAAGCGGGCACCAAAAGCCAGTGCTATAGCCTGGTGTCCAAGGCAAACACCCAGAATACTTTTCTCCTTATGGTATCTCTTTACTACTTCAATATTAATTCTTGCATCTTCCGGTAAGCCGGGACCCGGACTCAACAATATTTTATCATATTTTTTGATGTCATTTATGTCTATCTCATCGTTTCTTTTTACCTTTAAAGTGCATTCAGGGGGAATTATACCTTCAATGTAATGATACAGGTTGAATGTAAATGAATCGTAATTGTCGAGAATTAAGATATTCATTGAAATAAATATTACACCTCCAAATATAGTATGAAATGCTCATTTTATAATAAGTTTTGTGTTCTTTTTTAAAACAAAAAAACATTAAATGCCGTTAATAATGATAATGCAGAAATAAAAGTTTGTTTACGTGCATTCCATCTTAAGCAAATATTAAATATTAAAAAACTAAGCATATGAAAAAAATAATTAACACAAAAAAAGCACCGGCTCCCATTGGCCCTTATAATCAAGCTGTAATGATTAATGACACATTGTATGTATCCGGACAAATACCTGCAAATCCTGCAAACGGAGAGATTGTTAAATCTGATATTACTGCACAGACAAAGCAAGTGATGGAAAATATCAAGGAGATATTAAAAGAAGCAGGAATGGATTTTTCTAACATCATCAAATGCAGCATATTCATTTCGAGCATGAAAGATTTCCCAACAATCAACGAAGTTTACGGCAGCTATTTCACTGAAGATTTCCCGGCACGCGAAACAATTGAAGTAGCAGGCCTGCCGCTCGGTGTTGATGTAGAAATCAGTTGCATCGCCACTATATAAAAGCTGCTATTGTCATTTTCTTAGACTAAATACAATATTTTTTACACCTGATTTTGTATTTTTAATGGTAAATTATGCCATTAATTGTCCTTGTTTAGCAAAAATATATTAATTTCGCATTTTTAACAATCAAACAAGTATATTTTAAGACATGCTAACAAAAACATATGGCAGTGCAGTTCACGGTGTATCCGCAACAACTATAACAATTGAAGTTGATGTTGCACAAGGGGTAAATTTCTTTATGGTTGGCCTACCTGACAGTGCAGTAAAAGAAAGTCACCACCGAATTGACGCAGCACTAAAACACAACGGACACAAAATTCCCGGTAAAAAAATTGTTGTCAACATGGCACCCGCAGACATCCGCAAGGAAGGCTCTGCATATGACCTTACAATAGCGATGGGCATACTGGCTGCAAGCAAACAGGTGAAATCAGAGAGTGTAGGTGATTATATAATAATGGGCGAGTTATCACTTGATGGTAGCCTGAAGCCAATAAAAGGAGCATTGCCTATAGCTATTAAAGCAAGGAAGGAGGAGTTTCGCGGACTAATACTCCCGAAGGCCAATGCAAGAGAAGCCGCCGTAGTTAATGACCTTGACGTTTACGGTGCTGAGAACATAAAACAAGTTATAGATTTCTTTAATGGTGAGGATTCATTAGAAAAAGTTATTGTAAATACCAGGGAAGAGTTTTACTCAAGGCTCAATGAATACGAGCATGACTTTTCCGAGGTACGCGGACAGGAAAATATAAAGAGAGCATTTGAAGTTGCAGCAGCGGGCGGCCACAATCTTATAATGATAGGCCCTCCGGGATCAGGAAAAACAATGCTGGCAAAAAGGCTTCCAAGCATCATACCTCCTCCAACACTTAATGAAGCACTTGAGACTACAAAGATACACAGCGTTGCAGGCCGCCTGGAAGGAAACTCATCCCTGCTTCCGGTGAGGCCATTCAGGGCTCCTCATCATACGATCAGTGATGTGGCTCTCGTGGGAGGCGGCTCCTTTCCGCAGCCGGGAGAAATTTCATTAGCTCATAATGGCGTTCTCTTTCTTGATGAATTACCCGAATTTAAACGCACTGTGCTGGAAGTGCTAAGGCAACCCCTTGAAGAAAGAGTGATTACGGTGAGCCGGGCAAAATTTTCCGTTGAATATCCTGCTAGTTTCATGCTTGTCTCTTCTATGAATCCTTGTCCTTGCGGCTATTATAACCACCCGGAAAAAACCTGTGTTTGTGCTCCCGGCATTGTGCAAAAATATCTGAACAGAATTTCCGGTCCTCTGCTTGACAGAATTGACATACATATTGAAGTAACTCCCGTGCCTTTTAAAGAGCTTCACGATATTAAGCCCTGCGAAACCAGTGCAGATATAAGAAAAAGAGTTATCATAGCAAGAGAAATTCAGGAAAAAAGGTTTGCCGACAAAGATGGAATCTACTGCAATGCACAAATGTCAACAAAAATGCTGCATGAAGTATGCAAGATAGACCAGGCCGGTAGTTTATTGCTAAAAACAGCAATGGAAAAACTGGATCTGTCGGCAAGGGCATATGACAGAATCATTAAAGTATCAAGAACAATTGCTGATATAGAGCAAAGCGCTGACATTAAACCGGAACACCTGGCAGAAGCAATACACTACAGAAGCCTGGACAGAGAAAGCTGGGCAGGGTAGTTTTAATATTACACCTTTAAATTAAAATGATCACAAAAATATGTTCAAGAGGCAATGCGTCAATAAATTACAGTTGTGTTCAAACGCAAAAAGATTACTTGTTTCAAGCTTTTTTGAATATTATTCACTATTTTTGTATATATGAAAACAATAAATTTAAATATACCGGAAAACGTTGACCTTGACGACAAAGACATCGCAATGCTTGTTGCCTCAACTCTTTATGAGAAGGGAAAACTATCTTTAGGACAGGCAGCGGCACTTGTTGGATTGACAAAAAGAACATTTGCTGAATTACTTGACAAGTATGATGTTTCGATATTTAATTTTCCACCATCTGACCTTTCAAGAGATATAAAAAATGCATAAAGTTGTTATCTCTGACACCAGCTGCCTCATCATTTTATCTAATATCAACGAGTTAGATCTTCTCAAGCAGGTTTATGGTAAAATAATAACAACCCAAGAAATTGCTTTAGAGTTTGGCGAGAAACTACCAGAGTGGGTTGAGGTAACGACAGCAAAAGATTCGCATAAACAAAAATTGCTTGAAATGCATGTTGACGTAGGTGAAGCTAGTGCAATTGCATTGGCAATGGAAACTGATAATAGCTTGATTATTTTAGACGATTACAAAGCTCGTAAAATAGCTGATTACATAGGACTCAAAGTGGTTGGAACTATTGGTTTATCATCAAAGCAAAACAACTTGGACTAATTTCGACTATAAAACCACTACTAGAAAAAATATCGAAAACGAACTTTAGATTATCAAAAGAACTAGAGCAAGAGGCATTAAAACTAGCTGCCGAAAGGTAATTTTTTGGATTAGTGATTGAGCGCAAGAATACACAAATCGTGGATGAAGAAATTACACACACAAGAAAACTTTTAATTTAGCTCATTTAATAGAAAAATTATTAATCATGGCTTATAAACCTTGTTAGATCAATACTTGCTTAATATATTAAAGAGCTGACCATTTCAATTTTTTCTTACAAATCTAACAAATAATTGGGTTAGTGTTTTAATTTCCACATAAGTCCAGACAGAGAAAGCTGGACCGGGTAATTTTAAACAAATAACATAATTTTATTGTTGTATCTTTAAGTTATTATAAAGAACAAAAACTTTCCCATAAGGAAATTCCGAATTAATAATAAGGATAATTTACAGATATTCTAATTGGGATTATAAATGTATAAAAAAATAAAATTATGAAAAAACCAGCAATAACTAAATACGACATTCACCCGGTATTAAAAGAGAGATGGAGCCCTCGCATATTTGACAGCAAGCCTGTTGAAGAGGAAAAATTAAAAAGAATCTTTGAAGCTGCCAGGTGGGCGCCTTCAGCTTTTAACGAACAACCATGGCGATTTATAATTGGCAAAAAAGGAAGCAAATCATGGGATGATATTTATGAGACCCTGATAGGATTTAACCAGGCATGGACAAAAACCGCAGATGTACTGGCTCTTGTGGTTGGAAAAACACATTCGTCCAATAATGGCAAGCCTAATGCCACCTTTGAATATGATACAGGACAGAGTGTGGCTCATTTAACATTCCAGACAACAAGCGAAGGTTTGTTTATTCACCAGATGAGTGGTTTCTCAAAAGAAAAAGCAAAAGAGATTTTTGAAATACCCGACGGCTTTGAGCCATTAACTGCTTTCGCTATAGGATATATGGGGAATGTGGAAGATTTAAATGAAGATTTCCAAAAGATGGAGAAAAGTACCAGGGAGCGAAAGCAATTTGATGAATTTGTTTTTAGGAGTGTCCGTGGTCAATGCATTGTCTGAATACCTGGAGGTGGAGATATACCGGGAAGGGAAGATATATTACCAGAGGTATGAGAGGGGTATGACCGCTTCACC
>JAWOBS010000247.1:0-10332 GCA_046484145.1 Bacteroidales bacterium | reverse complement strand
TGCAATTCCTGCATTCTCGCAGAGCGCGGAGGCTTTCGTTTTGCCTAGACCTTTTTTGAAATACTTTTTTGTGGCAATGACAAAAAAGTATGATGAGAAAATCAAGGCTGCAAAGGTGGTTCACTTGGGGCTAAAGCCCAGATGTCTGCTATACCTGGCTATCCGTCAGCTGAAGCTGACGGTAATAGATAAGAGTGCCGGGAATAACGAGATCTCTCACATTCGTTCGAGATGACGTGCTGAAAGCAATAAATCTCACCTTAATTTATAAAACAACTTCTCTTCATGTAGGCCGGGCTTGACCTGTCCTTTTAAATTACGTTTTTTAATCTCAGATAAATTGGATTTTAGGCAATGCAGTTTACAAAAACGCTGTCTTTATCTCGGGGAGCTTTTTTTTTAAAAAAATCAATGAGGGTTCTTGTAAATTTATTGATGGTCTGGTCCATTATTCAAAAATGGGTTGTTTGCTTTTTCAAAGCCTATTGTTGATTGTGGTCCATGTCCTGAGTAAACTACTACATCTTCAGGTAGGCTTAAAAGCTTTTCTTTAATAGATTTTATTAAAAGATCATAATCACCGGTAGGCAAGTCGGTTCTTCCAATACTACCTTGAAAAAGGACATCTCCACATATCACAAATTTATTATCCTCATTGTAAAAGCATAAGCTTCCTGCAGCATGTCCGGGAGTATGCAAGGTTTTAAGCTTTTGGTTGCCAAAACTAATAATTTCATTTTCTTCAAGCCACTTTTCTGGTTTTACAAGCTCATCCAATTCAAAACCAAAACTTTCACCATAAACCTTGGCATTATCAATAAATACAGCACTTTCTTTATGAGTTAGTGGTTTAAGGCCATATTTTTTAGAAACAAAATTAGTACCCAAAACATGATCTATATGACAGTGAGTATAAAGTTGCAAAACAGGTTTTAAGCCTTTCGAACTAATAAAATCGGCAAGTTCTTTTTCCTCATGTGGTTCATAGCATGCCGGGTCAATTATCGCACATTCACCTGTTTCATCATACAAAACATAGGTATTTACCTGGAAAGGGTTAAAGCTAAATATTTCAATTTTACACATAATTAAAGTTTAAAGTTTTCGCAAAAATAGTAATAAAGTACAAGTTAATAAAAAGGACGGTGAACTTATTGATGAGACTTTTATAAAATAGAAATAACATCATGAATTATTTGGGAGTTTGCAGTATCTTCAGTTCCAATAACCTGATTTGGGGGTAAAAAAAAGCCCCGGCTTTAACACACGGGGCAGGCAGAGGTTATTCACACGCCTGGTAAATACAAATGTACTTTATTTATCAATCAATTCAACTTTTTTTAAAAAATATTATTAAACATTTAGTTTATTCTGTATAAGAGATTTTGTTTTTCTCTTTGTTGATAAAATTATCTGGTACATACAAGGCACAATCACAAGAGTAAGAAAAGTTGCAACTGTAAGCCCAAAGATTATTGTCCAGGCCATTGGACTCCAGAATGCCGCATTATCACCACCAAAATATATCTGAGGGTCTAACTCTGTAAACAGGGTTACAAAGTTAATATTAAGTCCGACTGCCAATGGAATAAGGCCTATGACAGTAGTTATGGCAGTTAGAATAACCGGGCGAAAACGAGTTTGCCCTGCTTCTTTTATGCATTCAATAGAATCCTGCGAACTAAGATATTTGTTTTCAGGAATATTGTTTTCTGCTCTTTTTCTTTTATGAAGGTAATCTGTAAAATCTATTAATACTATTGCATTATTAACAACAACTCCAACCAGGCTGATTATACCAATTCCGGTCATAATAATAACAAAATCCATATTAAACAAAGCCAATCCAAAAAAGACCCCGGCAGTGCTAAAAATTACGCTCATTATAATTATAAAAGGCTTGAGAATTGAATTAAATTGTGTTACTAAAATCAATGCAATCAAAGAAACAGCTATAAGAAGAGCCCTTAGAAGAAAGTCCATAGATTCTTGTTGCTCTTGTTGCTCGCCTGTAAATGCATAATTATAGCCCTCAGGTAAGCGCACATCTTCCAATACTTCAGCAATTTGTTGATTAATTTTATTTGCATTATAGCCGGGAAGAATGTTGGAATATATTGTAATAACACGATTCATATCTATTCTGCTTATAGATCCATAAGTCTTGCTGTACTCATATGATGCAACAGCAGAAATTGGCACCTGCATTAAATTTCCTGTGCTTTGACTTCTGAAAGTTATTAGTTGGTTCATAAGTGAAGCCATACTATTTCTGTATTCATCCTTTAATCGTAGCTGGATAGGGATTTCCTCTTCCCCAATTTTATATTTTGATACTTCGGTGCCAAATAAAGCAGTACGTATTGTATTAGCTACTGCATATGTTGAAACTCCATATCTGCGTGATTGAACCCTGTCAATATGTATAAGAATTTCCGGCTTGTCAGTATCAAGATCCATTCTTAAACCCTCTATACCTTCTATTCCGGCAGCATTAATACGGCTTCTTATATTTTCAGTAAGATCTATTAATCTGTCATATTCTTTCCCGCTGATTTCCAGATTAATAGGCCTGCCTGAAGGCGGTCCCATACTGTTTTTTTCTACTTTAATATTCATTCCCGGATAATTGCCAATCAGTTCATTGCTTAATTCAGCCATAATAGTATTAGTATCATAGCCTTGCCTGTCTTCAGTTTCCACGAATGTAATTGTTATCCTGGCTCTGTTTGGTGTGTCACCGGCACTAAACTCCATCTCGCCAACAGCTCCCCGTCCTATTGTTGTATGAACAGATTTGACTATTTTTTGATAAGGAACAAGCAATTCATCTATATTGTTTTCAAGCACTTTTACCCTCTTGTCTGTTTCTTTAACATCAGTGCCAAGAGGCAATTCTACCATAACATTAATAAACCTGGGTTCGTTATCAGGAAAGAATAAGGTGTTTGGGCTTCTTAGCATAAAAAACCCGGTTGAAAGGATTAAGAAAATCAAAGAGCCAAACACAAACCAATAAGGTCGTCTTCCTTTAAGCGCATATCTTAATGCACGGGCATATAGATTTTCATTAAAAGGTAAAATTTTATCCCTAAAGAAAATGGCAAGAGGCCTAAATACATATTTAGAGGCTAAAATTAAAACAGCGAGCAATATCAGAAGGTTGCCAATCAGCACAGCATTTGTAAAATGCAGCAATATTCCTATTATAATAAATGAGACAGAAATAATAATTCTTCTAAGGTCTTTTTTTCTCCTGCGAGAAAGATTCTCTTCTTTAGAAAGTTCAGTTTGTTTTGACTTTTTGGCTCTGAAAAAGCTATAAGAAAAAACAGGAATAATAATTAGTGCTACAAAGAGCGAAGAAACCAATACAATGATTAATGTTATCGGCATATATTTCATGAATTCACCGACCATTCCGTCCCAAAGTGCTAATGGCAGAAAAGCAGAAAGTGTTGTAGCAGTGGATGTAATGATAGGTAAAGCAATTTCACCAATAGCCCGTTTAGCTGCTTCGAAGACCGGAAACCCTTTTTCTATGAATCTGTATATGTTGTCAATAGCAACAATTGCATTGTCAACCAAAAGGCCTAATGCCAAAATAACCGAAAACAGCACAATCATGTTGATCTGAATATCTGCAATACCCAGCACCATAAAAGAAGAAAGTATTGATAATGGTATTGCAAGCCCAACGAAAAGCGCATTCTTTATTCCTAAAAACAAGTATAAAACAAGCACAATCAGTATTACAGCAAGGATAATGCTGTTCTCGAGGTTCGATAATTGATTTCTTATGTTTTCAGACTGGTCATTTGTAATTGTAATGTTAAGATCTTCTGGAATGCTTCCGTTTCTTTTGGAATCATCTAAAATTTTAAATATCTTGTTTGTTGCCGAGATTAAGTTCTCTCCTGATTTTTTAACTACTTGTAAAGAAACAACTGCCTGATCATCAAGCCGCGAAATGCTCATTGGCTCGGCATAAGTGTCAGATATTTCTGCTACATCACCAAGAAAAACAATATTTCCAAACTCATGCTTAACTATTATATTCTCAATTTGTTTCACATCAGTAAATTCACCAACGCTTCTAACAGCCCATCGCGTATTATCACTAAAAAGAATAGAGCCACCGGAAATTGAAACATTCTCCATTCTTATTGCGTTTTCAATATCTCCAAAGCTTAATTCGTAAGCATTAAGTTTTATTGGGTCAACGTTTATCTGAATTTCTCTCTCTTCAATTCCTGTGAGTTCAACTCTTGATATCTCCGGTATAGTTTCTGTTTTGTCAATCAAGTAATCAGCATAATGTCTAAGCTCGTTCGTTGTGTATTCGCCTGACAAATTGATGTTTACAATAGGAAACTCCGAAAAATCTATATCCATAACCATTGGATCAACCTGCAAATCAGAAGGCAGCTCAGATTTTGCCCTGTCAACAGCATCTTTTACATCTTGTAAAGCAGTTTTTATATCTATGTCTGTTTGAAATTCAACAAAAATATCAGAGTTATCCTGTGTGGAAGTGGATGAGAGCTTTTTGATATCGCTAATTGTGTTAATTTCATTCTCCAGTGGCCTTGTGATAAGGTTTTCCATATCAGCCGGTGAGTTTCCGGGATAGATAGTTTTGACCATAATTGTTGGTATTACTACATCCGGGAATAGCTCTTTAGGAAGCGTTCGGTAAGAAATAATTCCAAATATTAATAAAATAAAGGTTAGCAAAAATATTGTGCTTTTATTTTTTAATGCAAGGGTAGTAGGTTTAAACTCCCTGATTATTTTAGAATCTTTATTGTCTTCTGCCATTTTAAATTTTTTTATGGTTAGAATAATATTCTTAAATGTACTTTTTTGGGATTTTGTTATTTCTGAATTTCGATCAACGCTCCTTCACTTACCTGGTTGTGGCCATCTACTATTATTTTAGTTCCTTTTTCTACTCCTGATTCTATTAAGGTTTGGCCTTCGCCATCAAAGCCTCTGTTAACATATGCCTTGGATGCAATATGATCTCCGTTGGATTCCTTAGCTACATATAGAAATTGCCCCTGGGCGTCTTGTTTGATAAGGAATGATGGAACAACTAATGCCTCTTCTGTAGAAAAGGTTTTTAAGCCTATTATGGCTGTCATGTTTGGTTTGAACTTTTCTTCCTGGTTGTCTATCTTTAATTGAATATTGAAAGTCCTGTTTTCAGGATTGATATAGTTGCTTATTCTGTTTGGTAAAAGCATTTCTTTGTAATCAGGATATGAAGGAAATCTTAAAACTACCTTTTCTTGTTTTTCAACAGCAGGCAAGAAACGTTCAGACACATCAGCGTTTATATAAAGTTCATCCAGATTTAGTATTTGCAGCATAGGTTGGCCTGGTGTGGCAAGCTCTCCTTGTTTTTGGAAAATATTTTCCACTACTCCGTTAAAGGGCGCTTTAATAACTGACATTTCAAGCTGAGATTCAAGGGTTTCCAATCTGGATTGTAAGGATTCGTAATTGTTTTTTGCTTGCAAATATTGAACTTCACTGCCAATTTCCTGTTCCCAAAGAGACTTTTGCCTTTTATACATTGTTTCAGCAAGTTCAAGTGAAGTTTTCACTTCGTTAATATTGTTTCTTATAACTTCAGAGTTGAGCTTTGCAAGGACATGTCCTTTTTTAACCCTGTCTCCTTTGTTTACTTCAAAACCTCTTATGTGCCCACTGATTTCAGGTGTAATAGTTGCGACCTTAACTGCTTCTACCGATCCATTAATGCTAACATAATGGTCAAAATTTGTTAAATCCAGTTCTGATATGGTAACAGGAATTTTTATTCTGTTATTTGAAGTTTCTCCCATTGTCTCTAACTCACGCTCAAGATCGCTTATTTCACCGGTAAGCTCATTTATCTTTTCATACTTCTCAGATATTTGATCCCTGATTGTTTCCGGGTCTTTTCCCTCAGGCTTATTGTTGCAGGAGTTTAATCCCATTATCATCAATACCGGAATTGACAAAATCAACATTAGTTTTTTTATGTTTTTCATTATCTTTCGTGTTAAGGTTATAAACTTTAGATATAAATATTGTTTCTTTTTTTGTATAATACTGTTATAAAAAGCTATTTAAAACTATCGCTGCATGCCCATAGCCTTGTCAAACTCATTTTTTGCGTTAAGCAATTCAAATATTGATCTCAGGTATTCCGACTGTGTATCCAGAACCTGATCATTTGCCTGGGTCAACTCAAGGCTTGTTGCCAAACCTTCTTTATGCATAATATTTGTTCTTTCAAGGATTCTTTCTGCTAACTCAAGATTTTCTTTATCATTTTGATATTTTTCAAGTGCAGAATTGAATTCAGCTAATGCTTCCTGGAATTGCAATTCAACAGATTGCTCGGTTTGATATGTTGCCAGCCTGGCCTTGTCAAGCTCAAGTTTTGCTTGTTGAACCTTTGAGCGTCTCATCCCTGAAGAAAAAATGGGGACATTAAGATTAATGCCGAAAAATGACGCGGGAAACCATGACTCATCAGTATCTAGAAAATTGAATTCGTTTCTCATAGCAGATTGCTGATATACATAGTTTCCTGAAAGGCTCGGATAAAATGCGGACTTTTCTCTCTTTAGATTCATTTCTTGCATTGATTCCCAGGCAAGCACAACCTGGTAATCAATATGATTTGTGGGATTAAATTGTTCATTGTTTAATGTTTCCAGCTTAATGTTATTGATTAATTCATTCAAATCATCAGTTAGGTGAATTTTCTCTTCTAATTTCATTCCAATTTGAAACTTTAAAAGATTGTGAGTAACAGTCTTTTGCCTTTCGAGATTTGAAAGCATGTTCTTTAATCTTGAAACAGCGAGCTTAATTTGTTCTTTATTAATATGATCAGTAAAACCTGCTTCAAAAAGCTTTTGAGTTTCCTGATTTGTTTTTTCCATGTTGGCAATATTTTGTTCCAGGATGTTAATGTTTTCAGAAGTTATTAGAGCCAGGAAATAGGTTTGTGCAACGCTTGTCTTTATTTCTATTTCTGATTTTGCAATGTTTTTGTTTGCAATATCCCTGTATATTTTTGCCGCCTTTAATCCGATAAAATATGAACCGTCAAATATTAGCTGGTTTACATTTAGATTAGCGGATAAGTTTTGTTCTGTTCCAAACTGTATTTCAGCAAATTCTCCCGGGGGGCCTCCAAAAAATTCCGCCGGTACCAAGCTTGTAGGAATTTCAAAATTGTATTGATAGCCGGCTGATGCGTTGACTTGTGGCAGGCCAATAGCTCTTGTTTCAGCAATTCTTCGCTTGGCAATTGAAGCATCGAGCTTTGCATCTTTTACAGTTAAGCTGTGCTCAAGTGCATAATTTTGTGCCTGAACAAGGCTTAATTCTACCGTATCTTCATTGTTAGCATTTAATCCATTTTGAATCAATGCAAAAATCAATAAAAACAGAAAAGTTTTAATTTCTTTCATGCTTGTTTACTCTTTAATCAGTTATAATTTCTATTTCCATTCTTTTAAGCGCTTATCTAAATGTTTTTGGCCTTTTTCATTTGATATTCCTCTTATGTGATAAATGAAAAGGGTGCGAAATAGCTCCTCATGAGGAAACTTTTCCATTTCGGGATAGTTGCCGCCGGAAAGCATTTCCATCATATCAACATATAGGTTCGCAATTATTTCATAATTCAGATCTTTTATATAAAGGCCTTCACGTATGCCTGTCTGGATATTTTCCATAATTTTTTCATAAACATGATCTCTCTTAAATGAAATGAGCTTTTCCCAAGCCGTGGGGTAATGCTTTTGTAAATCAAAGAATACAGATGGATTCATATGTTTTAAATTCTCAGTAATGAATCTGCTCATATGTAAAAGATGGTCAATAGCGTTAAGGTTTTTATCCTCCAGCATTTTCTTTATCTCACACTGCTGACTTTCAATATGATGCTGAATTACATGAAAAACAACATCTTCTTTATCAGAAAAGTATTGATATAAGGTTTTTTTGCTCATTCCAAGCTCCCTGGCAAGGTCATCCATTGTTATACTCTTTATGCCATAACGAAAGTAAATGGCAGAGATCTTTTGTATTAATTCATTAAATTGTGTTTCCATAAAACTCAATTTTTTTATCCTTTAAACCAAGGCAAAAGTACAAAATATTTCACACTGGAAACATTTTGTGTAAAAATAGTTTCCAGTGTGAAACAAATATTATTTAAAAATGTTTGAGAGACAGTCTTGTTTTTTTTGAATTATAAGAAATGATTTTGGAAGGTTTTTGTTTAATTAAAGCCGGAATATTTGTTTTATAATTATAAGAAAAGCGATGTTGAAGAAAGCATAGCTTAATTCAACATCGCTAAAGATTTGTCAGAAGACCTTAATTGTTTAGGGTTTTTCTAACTAATTTATACTCTTAATATACCTGTAAATTTCACTGTCAGTAGTAAGAATAATACTTGTTTTATTATCAAATGATTCTTCTAGGGCTTCCATTGATCTTAAGAAGTTGTATAGTTCCCTGGAAGCATAGTTCTTGTTATATGCCGCTGCATAAATATTTGTTGCTTTGGCATCAGCTCTACCGCGTATTTTTTCCGATTCTCTTATTGCTTCTGACTGTATTTTTGCAAGGTCTCTTTCTTTATCGCCTTGAATTTTTCTTGCTTCTCCCTGGCCTTCTGAGCGGAATTGATCAGCAATACGATTACGTTCACTTATCATTCTATCATAAACAGTTTTTCTTACATCATCAACATAGTTTAATCTTTTTATTCTAAAATCAAGAATAACAATGCCAAGATCAGAGGTTCTTTTATTCGCTTTTTCCAGTATTTGGGTTTCAATTTTTTCTCGTCCCACAGAAATTTCTTCTAAAACTTCTAATTCTTCAAGGTAGTCTTCATAAACTTCAGGGGTTCTGTTGGTTGATCTGACAATATCGAGAAGTCTATGACTGGCAATTGCATTTCTTGTTTCACCGTCAAGGATATCATCGAGCCTGGACTGGCCTGATTTTTCATCTCTTAATCTTTTAAAGAACTGCAAAGGATCAACTATTTGCCAGCGTGCGTATGAGTCAACATGAATAAACTTTTTATCCTTTGTTGGTACCTGGTTAGGATCACCATCCCATTTAAGGTATCTTTTATCAAAATACTGAACTTTTTGAATTAGTGGAATTTTGAAGTTTACTCCGGGCTCTGTTCTTGCACCACCGACAGGTTTGCCAAATTGCGTTACTATAGCCTGCTCGGTTTCATCTAATATAAAGAAGCTGCTGAAAAACAGTATTGCAACTACTATTGCTGCTACTATTGCTATTATATATTTTGTTTTCATATTATATCTGTTTTTTTATTTTTTTATTTACTTTTGATTTGTTCACCCTGTTGCTGAAGGTTAAACAATGGCAATAGGTTTGTGCCTTTTTCATCAAGGATTATTTTATGGTTTATCTTTGGAAGAATTTCTTCCATAGTTTCATAGTATAGCCTTTTTTTGGTTACCTCGGGAGCTTTAATGTATGCAGCATAAACAGAATTAAACCTATCGGCTTCACCTGTTGCTTTGTTTACCCTGTTAAGAGCATATGCTTCAGCTAATTGAATAGTTTCTTCGGCTTCACCCTTGGCGCGTGGTATAACCCTGTTGTATTCAGATTCAGCTTGATTAATCAAGGTTTCTCTTTCTTGTTGAGCTTCATTCACTGCATTAAAGGATGCTTTTACCGATTCAGGTGGGTTTACATCCTGAAGCACTACCTGGTCGATACGTATTCCATTTTCATATTCATCACACATCTTTTGTAACAGCACTTCAACGCTGGAAGCAACTTCCTGACGCCCGACTGTTAATACTTCATTGACAGTCCTGTCGCCTACTATCTTACGCATAGCTGCTTCTGACATATCATGCAGAGCACTCTCGGCCTCTCTTACTTTAAACAGGTACTTGTATGAATCTACAATTCTGTACTGTACAACCCATTCAACATCTGCCAGGTTCAGGTCTCCTGAAAGCATTAAAGACTCATCAGTATATGCTTGTTTTGCATACTCGGTGCGCGATTGTGCGGTAGAAACAGTTCTAAATCCAAATTCCTGCTTAAGCTGTCTTTGCACGGGAATTTTATGCATTTTTTCAAGTCCCAGGGGAACTATAAACTGCAAACCGGGGTTGACAGTTCGGTTATATTTTCGAAGCAATAGCACTACGCCCTCCTTTTCAGGCTCTACAGTTTTAACTGAAGTCAGTATTACTATCAGGGCAAAAACACCCAATAGAATTTTTTTCCAGTGTTTCTTTATAAATAATAAAG
>JAWOBS010000217.1:0-4554 GCA_046484145.1 Bacteroidales bacterium | reverse complement strand
CTTAAAAGATATAGATTATTCAGCTGAAGAACTAAGGCATGAAGCTGCCAGGCGTGCAACTAAAATGTCAATACAGGGTGTGCAACCTAAATTGAGTGCTATTTTAAATGTTCAACAGTCAAAATTTGACATTGTAGATGTTAACGGTAAATATATAATAAAACCACAGCATCATATTTATCCACGGTTTGCAAAATCCGGTTCAAAACGGACACCTATTCCGGATGAAAACGGACAGGCGTTCCGGTTGAAAACGGACACCTGTTCCGGAGCAAAGCGGACAGTGATTCCGGTTTAAAACGGACACCCATTCCGGATTAAAGCGGACACCCATTCTGGGATAAAACGGACACTTTTCTCATCTTTACGCCATTTTATATTAAAAGATACTTAAAATGGCAAATAATAAGCTTAGTATGAGAAAAGTAAGAGAATTATTACGATTGCGTTTTGAACAAGGTCTGAGTAACCGACAGGCAGCTAAAACAGTTGGCATCGGCAAAACAGCCGCCAGTGAATATATCAGTGGTTTTACTCAAAACGGGTTGACCCTTCAACAGGTTACGTCTTTATCCGACCAGGATTTACTGGTAGCATTGAACATCCATTGCCACCGGGAAAATCCGCGGTATGAAGCGCTGTTCAATTTATTTCCTTATATGGAAAAAGAACTCAAGCGTACCGGTGTAACTTTGCAGCTTCTGTGGCAGGAATACCGGGAAGGATATCCTGATGGCTATGGTTACAGTCAGTATTGCCATCATTTCTATCAATGGCGGGCCAGCCAAAAAGTAAGCATGCACATAGAACATAAAGCAGGGGATAAATTGTATGTGGATTTTGCCGGTAAAAAGCTTTCGGTTGTAGATCCTCAAACAGGGGAGATAACAGAACACGAGGTTTTTGTAGCCGTATTGGGATGCAGCCGGCTTTCCTATATAGAAGCAGTTCCAACTCAAAGAAAAGCCGATTGGGCACAGGTAAATGAAAATGCCCTGCGTTTCTTCAAAGGAGTGCCTCGGGCCATTGTGCCTGATTGCCTGAAGTCAGCTGTTAACAAAAGCGACCGGTATGAGCCTGAGATCAATGAAACATATCAGGATTTTGCCAGGCATTTTAACACGGCCATTCTCCCTGCCAGGGCTTTACATCCCAAAGATAAGTCACTTGCTGAAAATTTTGTAAAAATTGCCTATCAAAGGATTTATGCTCCTCTGCGTAACCAGGTGTTCTATTCTATTGGAGAGTTAAATGAAGCCCTGTGGGAACAACTGGACAAGCTGAATAACCGCTCTTTTCAAGGTCGGGATACCTCGCGTCGCCAGTTATTTAAAGAGGTTGAGAGAAACCAGCTCAAGCCATTACCGGTGGAACACTATGAATTTAAAGAATTCACAAAAAGAAAGGTGCAATACAATCACCATGTGTATTTAAAGGCCGATAAACATTATTACAGCGTGCCTTTTCAGCTTACCGGCAAGAAAGTGCTGGTAAGCTACAGTGCGCGGAATGTAGAAATTTTTTATGATAATAAACGGGTGGCTTTTCATATTCGCCAGAGAAGGCCCTATGCATATTCCACCAAAGATGAACACCGGCCGAAAAATCATCAGCATGTCACCAAATGGAACCCGGAAAGATTTATGAGTTGGGCCCGAAGCCTTTCACCGGAAGTGGAAAAGGTTATTGAGAAAGTCCTCGATAGCAGAGAGCATCCTGAGCAGGCATATAAAAGCTGCATGGGCATTTTAAATCTCAATAAGAAGCATGATAACAATCAGCTTATAAAAGCCTGTACAAAAGCCCTGGAGGCTGATTGTGTCAACTATAAATTTATCAAAAATACCCTGGACAACAAAACTTTTAACCTTACCCGGGAGCAGCAAATTAATCAGATAGAAATCCCTTTTCATGAGAACATAAGAGGTAAAGAATTTTATAACTAAAAACAGTGATATTATGGACATTTATTCAACATTGGACAAATTAAAACAAATGAAACTTTACGGATTTGAACAGGCTTATCGTCAGGCCTGGGAAAACGGGCAGCAGGAGAACTTTACTGCTGATCAGCTAATCGCCCATCTGGTAGATGCTGAATACGACGATCGGTATAATAAAAAGCTTGCCCGGCTTCTCAAGGCAGCCCGACTGAAACAAAAAGCCACTCTATCCCAGGTAGATTATAAACCTGAAAGGAACCTGGATAAAAATCAACTTCTTCGGCTGCAGACCTGTGACTGGATCCATAAAAACAGAGACATTTTAATGACAGGGCCCACTGGAGCAGGAAAATCTTTTATTGCCTGTGCCCTGGGTTTTCAGGCCTGTGTAAATGAATATAAAACCCTTTATGTGACAGCAAACCGGTTATTCGACAGGCTTTTCTATGCCAAAGCAGATGGCACTTATCTAAAAGAGCTCAATAAAATAGCCAAAATGGATCTATTAATATTGGATGATTTTTGTCTAAAACCCATTGAACCTCAATCAAGATCAATGCTCCTGGATATAATAGATGACAGACATGCCAATAAGTCAACGATTATTGTATCTCAACTGCCTGTAAATAAATGGCATGAGCTAATCGGTGAACCAACCATTGCAGATGCCATAATGGACAGGTTGGTTAATGGATCCTATCGAATAAATTTGAAAGGAGAATCTATGAGAAAATTTTTGAAAAATGAGGATTAAAAGTTTTAATTTTATAACCAATATTGTTTGAGAAAAGTGTTCTTTTTATTTTCAAAATCACTGTCCGTTTTCAACCGGAACACCTGTCCGCTTTCACCGGAATTTGCAAAAGGTACTTGAATATTAAAATCTTCTGCTAATTTGCTTTCAATTTCATTGCAAGCTACGTTGGTAAATGAAAGTGCTGCTATTCCTTTTCTACTGAAAATTTTATTATGTAAGATTCGCGAAATTCTAGCAGCCACAGAATATGTCTTTCCACTTCCAGGACAAGCTTTTACAACTACCTCCCCTTTTCCATAATTTAATATATCCTTTTGTTTCTTGGATAAATTCCTGTACATACCTAAGACTTATTTATTACCCATTTGATACCTTCTTCAATATAATCAGGTACGTCAAAGGGTTGATTTTCTTTATCAATCTTGTAAGCTAATTCTTGAGCAAGTATAGCTTTATCACTAAAGGAGTCTAATTTTTCTAATAATTCCAAAGCCCTTTCCTCTAAATCATCTCCCTCTTTTAATTTTGTTTGTGAATGAATTGTTTCATAAACTTCCTTAATCAAATCAGCATTTTGTTGCGATTGTATCATCAATTCATATTCAAAAGTATTTTTTGCTATCTTAACTTCTAAATTTCCATATTTATCTCTTTTTACATTACTCGCTCTATCTGATAAATTACCATTATATCTATGTTCATCTCCATCAGTAATAAGCACACATTTTGAAGGCAATCTTTTACTTTCTCTCTTAGAATTATAAAGTTTTGAAAAGGGTTTAAACCCTATACCATTAATATTGACTATTTCAATTCCATTTTTATTCAAATCGTATTCTGCTCCCAAAATTTTCGAAAAAACTGGTAAAAGAAGAGCTTCAGATATTCCTTCTACTAATACGGTACCATTCGAGAAAAATAATTGAGATTTAGTGACATCCAGAAATCTTTTTAAATATTTTTTTTCTTTATTGTCAAGTTCTGAGTTTGCCAGGGAAAATGAACTTATATTATTATTTTGCCTTTGTAAGATGATTAAATTATCTAAATCAGACTTAGCTGTAATAGTTGGAGAATGGGAGGTAATAAAAAGTTGAACATTAAAGCCAGTTAACTCATTCAGATAAGAAAAAAAAGTATTTTGCTTTTGAGGATGCAAGTGTGCTTCAGATTCTTCAATTAATAAGGCATAATAGTGTTCTTTACCTTCATTACGTCTATTCTCTATATCTCCAAGGACTGCAGCAGCATAGATTAAATTATTTTCTCCTAAACCATTTTGATTGACATTGAAATATCTTTGTTTCGTTGGTTGATCTTGGATCAAGTTTTCATCATATACTGGCTTTTGCGATAAAATTCCTTTAACAATATTCTCATACTTATACTCTTGTAACCTAAGATTTACTTGTATCTCTTTCTTGTTTATATCAGCCTTTTTTAAATGCTCATTTACATAATTTTCTCCTGTTTTAATTAATCCTTGCCATTCTTTATCATTTACGACTTCTTCCAATTTTTGAGCAAGTTCTTCTCTGTGTTCATCTGTTAATTCTTTTTCCGTCGATCCATTGCCGTTTTGAAGATAGTATTTTGTCATTTCCCTGAATAAAGAAGTAAATTTATTCCCGCGTATATATGGTCTTAATTCTTGTTCAGCATCTCGAAGTGGTGCTAAATATGTAAAAAATATTTCTTGTGCCATTTCAGGTGGAATATGTTGACCTTCATTATCACCACCCCAAATGCTCCATCTTAAAACACGCCTACCTTTAGTATTTTTTTCTAATCTATATCTGAAATGCATTTGGATTTTCTGTACATCTGGGTCTTCCTTTTCCTGAGAAATAAGAT
>JAWOBS010000208.1:0-5418 GCA_046484145.1 Bacteroidales bacterium | reverse complement strand
CCTGAATCTGCCTCATTAGCAAATTGATGGTCATTTAAAAATTCACCTCTACTTCTGAATGCGCCAAAAAGAAAAAAGCTGACCTATACGGACAGCTTTTTTCTTTTTGATCTGGAGTTTATGTATTTTAATAAACGCTTTCAGTTTCTGCAGCTGAGTAGTTTACTTTTAAAGCACTTGCCTTACGAAGTGCCTGTTTTACGTCTGTAACAATTCCCATTTCTGATTCTTTATCAATTTTAAGAACTGTTGTCATCTTCGACCTATCAGCTTCATCAAGTTTTTCACGTTCTGTAAAAATATAATCACGAATATCTTCTACTTTAGCAAAAGAATCATTTAACTGGATTCTTGGCTCGCTACCATATCTATCTTGATAAGTAGGCTTTGGTTTACCAATATAGATATGTGTCACCAGGTTTTTCTTTTCCAGTTTTGTGACTTCTGTGGCAGAAGGTAATCTTTGAGCCACGTTGACTGTTGTTTCACGAATAACCGTAGTTACCATAAAGAAGAACAGCAACATGAAAATAATATCCGGTAATGAAGCTGTTGATAAACCCGGTACCGTTTTCTTATCATCTTTTCTGAATTTACCCATAATTAATTCCCTCCGACATTTTTAGGTTCTGCTTCTGATATAACCTGAGGGTATGCCTCTTTGATAGCTTTTCTTTTCTCGCTGTCCAGATCTTTATACTTTTTTCCGAACTTTCTGGAAGCAATTTCATTCCTAACTTCATTATATGCTGCCACTAATTCGTTCTGAACATGCAGATAGATTTCATAAGAGGTTCCCCGGTCGTTTTGTAAAGATATAATGTGATTTTTCGGAACCGTTACTACTCCCAATTCTGAAATCTCTTTCTCTGTTAATTCAGGTAAATTATCTTTATTTTCTGGGTTTACGATAAACTCCTTGGCAGATTCCCGAAGGTTATTTATTCTCATTGGTTCACCATCTACAAGCAGCTGATCATTAGAATTAATCAGCACTTCAAAGACGTTACGTTCTTTAATTTTCTTATCGTCTTCTGGTTGCTCCTGATCCTCAGGTAATGGAGGCAGTTTTCGGGTCAGTCCCGTGTCAACGTCCATTGTTGTGGCAACCAAAAAGAATATAAGTAGCAAAAACGCAATGTCCGCCATTGGTGCTGCATTAAAATCTGGAACTTTTTTAGCCATATATTCAATTTTTTAGTCTTTTTACATGCGACATTCGCTTTTTATAACGAATGTCACATGTAAAATATTTTTTACTTAAACACCTTTGCAATCTCTGTGAAGATGATCGATAGTATACCCAAACCAACCAGAATATACATGGTTATAATACCCATGCCTGACAGTTTTAAAATTGAGGGTACATTTTGTGGATTAGGTTTGGCAAAAGTTAATGGCTCAGTAGAAGCAAGAGCATAACTTATCAATCCTAAAACCACCAGTACTAATATTCCTATTAAACTTCCCCTGGCCTTTTTGGGATGCATTACCATCTCAATTAATGGAAAAATCAATGCCAATACAGCCGCAATACCTGCTAAAATGCCGGCCCACAGGAGAATCGTGTTTGTGAAAGTAGGTGCACCACTGGCAGTCTCCGGTCCGGCATAGAATATTATGCCAAACACTGCGGAGATTGCGAGTAGAACAATTCCTAATATTCTTATCAATTTATTATTCATAATGTCCTGTTAATTTTATTGTTTTTTCTTATTGTACTTATAAATCAGGTCAATTAACGAAATTGATGCATCTTCCATGCTATTTACAATGCCGTCAATTTTTGAAACAATATAATTATAGAATAACTGAAGTATTACACCTACAATAAGACCTGAAACTGTTGTAATCAAGGCAACTTTAATACCACCTGCAACTAATGATGGAGAAATGTTTCCTGCAGCCTCAATGTTGTCAAATGCAGCGATCATACCGATAACAGTACCCATAAAACCAAGCATTGGTGCAATGGCAATGAATAATGAAACCCATGTTAAGCCTTGTTCTAATAAGCCGGCCTGAACACTTCCATAAGAAATTACGGATTTTTCTGCTACATCAATTCCTTCATCTGCTCTGTCTAATCCTTGATAGAAAATTGATGCCACAGGGCCTCTGGTGTTTCGGCAAACTTCTTTGGCAGATTCGAGGCCACCTTCTTCCAGTGCATCTTCTACATTTTTAAGAAGCTTTTCTGTGTTTGTTGTAGATAGGTTTAGGTAGATGATTCTTTCAATAGAAATAGCTAAACCGAAAATTAATGCTAATAATACAACTCCCATAAAAGCAGGCCCACCTTCAATAAACTTTTGTTTGATTTGTTTATGTAAGGTTCCCCTTTCTTCTGTTGTTTCATCTCCTTGAGCGGCAGCTGTAGTATCAGCCTCTGTTGTGTCGGCTGCTGTAGTATCTGCTCCCGCTTCAGTTGTGTCTTGCATTTCTGCTTTGTCGGCTTGTTCATCTTCTTGAGCCATTGTAAAAGCTGTAGATCCAAAGATCAAAAGTCCGATTACTGCGATTGTTGTGAATAATCTTTTCATGGTTTGTCTACTGTTTTTTGTTTGATTAATGTTTATAAAAATAATAAATCTTTGTTAGAAAAAAAACGGCGGAGAAAGAGGGATTCGAACCCTCGTGACGCTTGTGGCGTCAACACGCTTTCCAGGCGTGCGCCTTCAGCCGCTCGGCCATTTCTCCCGATATCTTTTTCACCATAATTTTGCGGCACAAATTACAAAAAAATATGATTCAACAAATATTAATTAGTAATTTCTCCTCTCATTGGTTTGTTTAATGTTTCTTTTATTTGCTTATAGTCAGAAAACTGCCCTAATAAAAACATTGATTTTGTTAATGCAGCCTCTGTAGTCATGTCATACCCATTAATCACTCCTGCATTTAGAAGTCTTTTCCCATTGTCATATTTTGACATATCCACCTGACCTGCCATGCATTGTGTTATATTAAGCACTATCTTATTATGTTTTACAGCATTTTCTAATGCCCGAATAAGCCATTCTGTCGCTGGAGCATTTCCTGCACCATAAGTTTCCAGGATTATACCTTTTATCTTCTTTGATTTGGTCATAAATTCTACGATATCTTTATCTAATCCCGGAAATAATCGGATAATACCAATTCTTGAATCAATTTGATCATAGACTTCTAACTCTTTCTTTTTTGTTGGATAAAATATTGCTGAATTATTGTATCTGATATTTATTCCTATTTCTGCCAAATCCGGGTAATTGGGCGAAGCAAAAGCATTAAAGTGTTCTGAGCTTACCTTTGTTGTCCTGTTTCCTCTATATAGTTTATTCTCAAAATAAATTGCTACTTCAGGTACTAAGGGCTGTTCTTCTTTTTTTGTTGCTGCTATTTCTATTGCTGTTATTAAATTTTCTTTTCCATCTGTTCTTAATGTACCAATTGGTAGTTGTGAACCGGTAAATATCACAGGTTTTTGAAGGTTTCCTAACAAAAAACTTAATGCTGAAGCAGTATATGCCATAGTGTCTGTTCCGTGTAATACCAGGAAACCATCGTAATTTGAATAGTTATCGTTTATGGTGTGTGCTAATTTAACCCAAAATTCCGGAGTGACATCTGATGAGTCAATAAGAGGCGAAAAAGTAACCGTGTCAATATTGTATCCGAAACTTTTTAGTTCAGGCACCTGATCTACGATGTGAGAGAAATCAAACGGAGATAAACTGCCGGTTTCGGGATTTTTTACCATCCCTATGGTTCCTCCGGTGTAGATAATCAGTATATTTGCTTCTTCACTCATCAGGAATGAATATTAAATATTTTCTTTGCGTTTTGTGTAGTGATTTTTGCTACTTCTTCCAAACTCAGCCCTTTTATCTGTGCGATTTTTTCTGCAATATACAATACATGCGAACTCTCGTTTCGCTTTCCTCGTTTGGGTTCAGGGGATAAAAATGGTGAATCTGTTTCTAACACCAAATGATTAATATCAATTTGTTTTACAACATCATCTAATTTAGAATTTTTAAATGTTACAATCCCGTTTATTCCAATTTTAAATCCTAAATCAATGATATGTTCAGCTTGTTTAAGTGTGCCTGAAAAACTGTGAAAGACACCCATCAGGTTTTCGCCTGCTTCATTGTCTACTACTTTAAATATTTCATCAAATGAATTTCTTGCATGAATTACAATCGGCAGTTTGAGTTTTTTTGCCCATTGTATTTGCTTTCTGAAAACATCTACTTGTTGTTGGTAATAAGTATCATCCCAATAAAGATCAATGCCGATTTCCCCTATTGCGATAAATTCTTTTTTTTCCAGCCAATTTTCTACATTTTTTAGTTCATCTTCATAATTGTTTTGGACTGATGTAGGGTGCAGTCCCATCATAGGATAGAATAAGCCAGGGTAATCCGCCTCGAGCTTAAACATGGCATCAATTGAGCCCGAGTCAATATTTGGGAGAAATACCTTTTTGACATGGTTTTCTTTGAGTCGGCTAATTACATCATGAAAATCTGCGGCGAAATCTTCAAGATACAAATGCGAATGTGTGTCTATAATTTCCATATTATTTGAACTGAAAGATGGAGCCCGCTCCAAAAGATAAAGTTATTTCAATTAAAATCTTTAGCTGTTAAGTCGATACTATCATTATATTGTTTTGTGTGTTTGTTTGATGTAGCTGTTCGGTGCATTTTAGTTTTATTCAATACTGCAAATCTTGTAAAAAAAAGTCGAAATAAAAAAAGGGGCTCTAAAAAGCCCCCTTGAATTGATTAGCCTGTTTTTTCTATACTGCTCCTTGTGCGAGCATTGCTTCTGCTACCTTTACAAAACCACCGATGTTGGCTCCCTTAACATAATTGATGTAGTTTTCGTTTTCCTGTCCGTATTTTTGACAAGTTTTATGAATATCAATCATGATTTGATGAAGTTGTTTGTCCACATCCTCTCTTGTCCATGGTAATCTCATTGAATTTTGTGTCATTTCAAGCCCGGAAACGGCTACGCCCCCTGCATTAGCTGCTTTTCCAGGGCCAAACAATACTTTTTTCTTCAGGAACATTTCTATTGCTTCAGGTGTTGACGGCATGTTTGCCCCTTCAGAAATACAGAAACAACCATTTTCAACGAGTGTTTTTGCTTCATCTTCGTTAATTTCATTTTGGGTTGCACATGGCAAAGCAATATCACATACAGCAACCCATGGGCGTTTTCCTTCATGATATTCAACACCGAATTTCTCAGCGTATTCCTTGATTCTGCCTCGTTTAATATTTTTTAGTTCCATTACATACTCGAGTTTTTCATCATCGATGCCATAAGGGTCATGAATGAAACCCGAAGAATCAGATAAAGTGATTACCTTACCCCCTAATTCATTGATTTTTTGGGTAGCGAATTGAGCTACATTTCCAG
>JAWOBS010000032.1:0-5117 GCA_046484145.1 Bacteroidales bacterium | reverse complement strand
CTTACTGCAAACTTTGAAGCTATTGATTATAACCTGACACTGATTGTTAATCCTGTTGAAGGTGGTAGTGTTACTGGTGATGGCGTTTATAATGTTGACGATGTTGTTAGTTTATCGGCTACTTCTAATGAAGGTTATCAGTTTGTGAACTGGACTGATGAAAGTGAAACTGAAATCAGTACCCAGGCAAGCTTTGACTATCCTATGCCGGCTGCAAATACTACTCTAACTGCAAACTTCGAACTTATTGACTATAACGTAACAGTAGCTGTTGATCCTGCAGGTGCAGGTACAATCAGCGGTGATGGTGTTTACAATATGGGTGATGAAGTTGTTGTAAATGCAACGGCAAACGAAGGTTTTCTCTTTGTCAACTGGACTAACAGTGAGAGTACTGAAGTTTCTGTGGATGCTGAATATATTTTCACGATGCCGGCTGCTGATGTTGAGCTTACTGCAAACTTTGAAGAAGAAACATCTATCGCGGATTTTGTCGGTAACAATATCAGCTTATATCCAAATCCTGCAAAAACAAGCCTGAACATTTCATCAGATATGATAATTATAGAATTACATATACTTAACATTTCCGGAGAACTGGTTTATAAGGAAACTGTTAATAATAAAGATCATGTATTATCACTGGATGGTTTAAATTCAGGAATGTATTTTGTAAGAATATTAACTGAAAAAGGTTACATACTGGAAAAAATTCAGGTTATAGACTAAACAACCTGAATATACTATACTGCATTAATTTGCACACAAAAAAAAGAACCCGTTACAATAGTAGCGGGTTCTTTTTTTATCCGAAACAACCTACCCTATTTCGGCATTAATTTATTTGCTAAACTGGATTTCAAGAGTTACCCTGTCAACAACAACAGCATCATTTGCTGTTGCCGGCTTCCAGGAAGGGCCATTTATAATAAGTTCTTTTGCTTTTTGTGAATAATAATCGGAAGGGCTTTTAATAATTTCAAAATTCTCAGTATTACCCTGTTTGTTCACATCAAAGGATAAATAAACCGTCAACTTTGAAACACTTGCCGTATCAGGCAGTACTGCATTCATTTTTAAATATCTTTTATACTTTCTGTATCCATTTGCAGGCTCTGCAGCAATAAAATCAAATTCAGTCACATCTGTATCAGTCCCGGCCTTAGATCGTTTTTTAGTTCCATAGCCAACAACTGCAACTTCTTCTAAAGCCAGGTGTTCATTTTCCATAACCAACACACTGTCATCATGAATATCTTCAGCTGTGAAATTTATGCTTCTCATACCAACAAAAGCAGCTGTAAGTTCAACATCCTGCTCACCTTCATATTCAATTTCAAAATATCCATCTATGTCAGTTATAGTACCAATATTTTTACCCTTAACAACAATTGAAGCTCCCGGCAATCCTTCCAAATTATCAGCATCAACAACCCGGCCTCTTATTATATTTTTTGAGTCTTGTGAATCTTCCTGCACAATAATCAAGGAAATGTCTTCGTCAGCCTCTGTCTGTTCAGAAGAAAATCGGGAAACTTCTGGCTCAGGAGCTACCTCTGCATCAACAATTATCTCTTCAAATTCAAAATCATCTATTACCGATTCTGATTTTTGCTTAGTCGCTTCAACATTTTTTTCAACAACAGGCTTCTGTGCTTTGCCGGCAGTCTTCTCTTTTGTTGTTGTTTCGCTTTCCTTACTTGTCTCTTCTTCACTTAAATATCCAGGAACTGAATCATCTGTCAAAACATCAGGAATTTCTTCCCTGCTAAGCTGCATTTCCTCTATACTTTTTCTTGTGTTATCAATCGCAATAAATGTAATCGTTGTAATCGCAATAAGTGCTATACTGGCAGCAATGCCTGTTATCCAAAGTTTTTTGGAAGATTTTTCCCTGCCCTGTATTCTTTTGTTTAACTCCTTTATATCCTTTTCAGCCATTTCTTCATCAAGCATAGAAAGCCCCTCAACCGCATCTTCAAGAAATGGGTCTTTTTGCATCTGCTTTTCCAGAGAATGCCGTTTCCCGGGTTGCAGCCTTTTTTGGATATAATTAAATATATCCTTTAATGAAACAATATTATTGCTCTTCTTTTCCATGTGCTTCTTCCATACATATTTTTAAATTTCTTTTGCCGTTTTGAAGATAACTTTTTACTTGCTTCTCTTCCATTTTCAACTCTTCGGCAATTTCCATATAACATTTGTTTTTATAATAAAAAAGTTCTATACAATTCTTTTGTTCCCTTTTTAACTGCTCGAGACAAAGCTTTAACTGCTTTTCATGCATCGCTCCGTCATCAATAGGATGCAAAAACTCCTTGGATTCCACAAAAAGTTGTTGATCTTCCTGCCAGATTTGCTGATGCTTATCCTTTGTCTTTTTACTCCTGAGTTCCATCAGGCAATGATTTTTTGTTGCAACATATAACCATGTGGAAAATTTCATTACCCTGTGCTTGTGAACATTATTGCTTAGAAATTCATAAATATTCATAACCGCATCGGAAGCATCATCCCTGTTTTTTAAATATTTAATGCAAACACCATATACCATATGAGTATAACGGGTATAAAGTTCAGCCAGAAACTCCTGATCACCCTTTTCATTATAGAGGGCAAGAAGCTCTTCATCAGAGAATTTATTTTTGCTTTTATTAAAAAGTTGCAACAGCTTATCTTTTTGATTATGTGTGTATTACAAATTTTTTAATATTTTTTTATGGAATAATAAAAATGTTTGCATCCTGATTGTGAAGATACACAAAAAAATAAAGTTTTTAAAAACTGATTACAAACCTTTAAAATTAATAATTATGAAAAAGACAATTTTTATTATCACCGCAATCAGCTTGCTTCTTATAAGCATGTCTGCCTGCAGTCAAAGCAGGAAAATCACAGGAACTATAACCGATAACAACGGGGATGAATTACCCGGTGTTAGCATTGTTATTAAAAACACAAGCAGAGGAGTTATATCTGATATTAACGGAAAATACTCCATTGATGTTTTTCCCTCAGATTCTGTGCTTGTTTTTTCCTTCGTTGGAATGGAAACAAAAGAGATTTCTTTTGGTACTGCAACAGAAGTTAATGTTGTATTAAAGGAAGCTCATTCTTCATTAGAAGAAGTTATTGTTCTTGATGATGTCAGTCCTGATGTTGAAGCCACAGCATATACGGTATCAAGACCAAAGTCTTCTAAAAATATCAGCGGCTATGCTGTTATGGAAGCTGAAGTATCATCTTCTAGCTATTATTATGTGACTGATCATGATTTTAACACAGAATCATATTCTGCTGTTCGTGAAACCGGGTACAAAGACGTTTTACATAATCCATTATCAACATTTTCAATAGATGTAGACAATGCTGCATATTCAAACATAAGACGTTTTATAAACAGCGGGCAATTACCTCCGGTTGATGCAGTAAGGATAGAAGAGATGTTAAACTATTTTACATATAATTACGCTGAACCGGTTGATGAACATCCATTTTCAGTACATACAGAATTATCAGAATGCCCATGGAATTCAAAAAGCCAGTTGTTGCATGTTGGCTTACAAGGTAAAAATATTGATAAAACAGAGCTGCCAAACTCGAATTTGGTCTTTTTGATTGATGTTTCAGGCTCAATGAGTTCTGCAAATCGTTTACCATTAGCCAAAACAGCTATGAAAATGCTACTTGACGAATTGCGCCCGCAAGACAGGGTTTCCATTGTAGTATATTCAGGCAACACACAAGTTTTACTGGAATCCACACCTGCAAGTAATAAAACAAAGATTGCTGACGCCATATCAAGCCTTGGGGCTGGCGGATACACTGCAGGCGGGCAAGCATTACGCATGGCTTATGAAGTAGCAGAAAAAAGCTTCATTAAAGGTGGAAACAACAGGATTGTAATGTGTACTGATGGTGACTTCAACGTTGGTGAATCAAGCAATGCAGCTATGGAAAGATTGGTTGAGGAAAAGCGCAAAAACGGAGTATTCATTTCCGTATTGGGCTTTGGAATGGGCAATTACAAAGATGACAGACTGGAAATCATTGCCAACAAGGGAAACGGAAATTATGGCTATATAGACAACATTCAGGAAGCGCGCAAAATTCTTGTTAGTGAATTTGCAGGTACACTTTATACAATTGCCAAAGATGTAAAACTTCAAATAGAATTTAACCCGGAAAGAGTAAAAGCTTATCGTTTAATAGGATATGAAAACCGCAGGCTTAATGATGAAGATTTCAATGATGACAAAAAAGATGCCGGAGAAATGGGATCAGGACATAGTGTAACAGCACTATATGAAATAATTCCCGCAGGAAGCGACATGACAGTGCCCGGAGTTGATCCACTTAAGTATCAAAACACACCACAACAGCAGAGTATTGATGACAGTGCCGAGCTACTTACCATAAAAGCCAGGTATAAAAAACCTGATGAAGACACTAGTATAAAATTTGAACATGCTATTACCGGTAACGCTTTGAACTTCTCTAAAACAACCGAAAACTTCCGCTTCGCTGCTTCTGTAGCTGAATTTGGATTGCTGATCAGGGACTCTCAGTATAAAGGAAATGCCTCTTTTGACAACATTATTAAAACAGCCCTAAAAGCAAAGGGACAAGACGAAGATGGTTACAGGGCTGAGTTTATAAATCTTGTAAGAACAGCAAAAAACCTGACAGGTTTAAGTGTGGAAAAAGTAAAAATATTTCAAGATTAATTATTCATGCCCCAGGAATTCAGGGACAATTAATATCCAATACAAGCTGGCTGTTCCTTGTGCCAGAGCTGGAAGCTTCCGATAGGAGCTTCCAGCTTCTGGCTTGTTGTACTCTTTACCCAGAAGCTTCCAGTTCCTTCGGAATCCGGAAGTTCCTACCTCAATAAACCGCACCGTCATCCCGACCATTAGGGAGGGATCTCGTTGAAATTAGGAAATGATGTGAGTGAAAATCCCAACAATGCTGAATAGAACATGCGCGCCGGCCATGGTCTCGACAATATTGACCAGATGAATTGAAAAACGACTGTAAATCCGGTAAAGAGGTTTATCCGGCTTTGCCAGGATTTACGTCGTTTTTCAAGAGCGCGGTGGCTTTCGTTTTGC
>JAWOBS010000115.1:0-4956 GCA_046484145.1 Bacteroidales bacterium | reverse complement strand
TTTCATTATAACAAGCTTTTATTTAGGTGATTATACGTAGTTTTTTAAAAAGAGTTATTTTTAAACCCTTTAGTCAAATTAAAAATTTCCTGTCTTCATCTATCCCACAAACCCCTTAATTCTCTCCGTCTCTAAGTCTCTTCGTTCTCTCAGTCTCTCAGTCCCTCAGTTCCCTTAAGTCCCTCAGTCCCTCCGTTCTCTCAGTCCCTCCACTCCCCTGTTCTTCAAGCTTATTCCTCTAATAAAAACTCATGAACATTATCAGGTGAAATCACTTTATAATCTGAATTCGGATATGCGTTGGAAAATGTTTTTGATAAAAATGCTTTTTTGCTGGGACTCCATTTAAATTCAAAAGCAGAAAGTTTATTACCTACCTCCTCTATATAGTCAATTTCTTGCTGTTGGGTAGTTCTCCAGAAGTAGTTGTTAAAGTCAATGTCTTTATTTGAGTTATATTTGATTCTTTCACTTATAAGATAATTTTCCCAGAGAGCTCCTGTATCCACCCTTGAAGTTATAGGTAAAAAGTTGCCAAGTATTGCATTTCTAATACCATTATCATAGAAGTATATTTTTTTGCCTTTTTTAATTTCATTTCTAACATTTCTGTTCAATCCATTGAGTTTAAAAATGATATAAGTTTTCTCAAGTAGATCAATGTATTTTTCTACAGTTCCTTTATCTGAGCCAATCAATCTTGCCAGTTCATTATACGATACTTCGCTTCCAAGTTGCAAAGCCAGTGCTTTCAATATTTTTTCAAGTAAAGCAGGTTTTTGTATTTGTTCAAGCATAAGCAGGTCTTTATACAAATAGCTTGATGCAAGTGACTTTAAAAATTTGTTTTCATTGCCGGCAGACAATGCAATATCCGGATAATAACCATAAATAAGTCGATGTGGTATAAGACGCTTTTCCGTTAGAAACCCATGATAATCAACAAGTTCTTTAAAAGAGAGAGGATGCAAGTAAAACTCAAGCTTACGCCCGGTAAGAGGTTCTTTAATCTTATTAGCCAGCTCGAATGCAGAAGATCCTGTGGCAATTAACTGAACGTCTTTAAAATTATCATGAATTATTTTCAAAACAAGCCCGACTTCAGAAATTCGCTGAGCTTCATCCAACACAATAATTTTATTATTGCCAATAATTGGCTTTAACTTTGGAATACTAACATTTGTGAGCATTTCCCGGATATCAGCTTCATCGCCATTAAGAAAAAGTGTTGAATCCTTGTGCTTTTTCACGAGAGCTTCAACGAGAGTAGTTTTTCCTACCTGCCTTGCACCATAAATAATAATGGTTTTCTTTTGGAAAAGGTACTTATTAATAATTGATTCAAGAATACGAGTTACCATTATAAGCCAATAATTATGTGTATGTTTGCGATTTGTTTCACAAATATATATAATTATTTTCGATTTTCATAGTTTTGATTTTTTATTCTGAATTTTTACAAATGTTATCGGTGCTAGCGCACCAGATGTTCGGGAGGTTGCTCGGTTTTTCTATAGATATTATCGGTGCTAGCGCACCTTGTTTTTATCTACTCTATTATTAGTGAATCGTGAATAGTAATCAGTTTCTCTTTACAAATCTAAAGGAGCCTCAGGCACCAATCTCGCTTTGATTTTCCTTTCAGGCTATTACGCAGAGGTACGCTGAGAGCCGCTGAGGTTCGCAAAGGCCTTTCTCTCGCACTCATTTGCTAATTTGCACATTATCACATTTGCACATTTGTATAGTCAGTATCGGGACTTACGTTTCGCTTCAGCTTTACGCTGTTAACTATCTTCTTTTGGAAACCCTGTAGTCAAATTAAAAATTTTCTGTCTTCATCTATCCCACAAACCCCTTAATTCTCTAAGTCTCTCAGCCTCTCCGTCCCTCATTTCCCTCAGTCTCCAAACTACTCTCCCTGTGCCTTCGAAAGCCTCAGGCATCATTCTCGCGCTGATTTTCCTTTCAGGCTATTCCGCAAAGGTACGCTGAGAGCCGCTGAAGTTCGCAAAGAGATCTCTCACGCTGGCATTTGTTTATTAACTAATTTGCTAATTCCCTAATACCCGACACCTGATACCCGATACCCGATACCTGATATCCGATACCTTTTTAACCACAGAGACACGGAGAGAACAGAGTTACAAGGAGAAGTGCGCAGGCTAGCACCCATTAACTAATTAACTAATTTGCTCATTAATGTTTTCAATTAACCCATCAAGAGAAACCACATCAATGCCATTTTTCAGTGGCCAAGCTTTTTTTGCAGGAGTAACGACAAATGTATAGTCCGGATTAATATCCTGAATTGCATTATAATTGCCCTTTGACAAAACAGGGGATAATGTAGCCTTTGATTCTATTGCGAATATTTTGCTTTTATATTTCATGACTATATCTATCTCTGAGCCTGCACTTGTACGATAAAAAAAGAATTTTGCAGAATGAAAGTGTCCTGTTAGATTGCTTAGAACAAGCTGCTCCCATATTGAACCAAACACAGGATTTCCGGTAAGCTGCTGAAAGCTCTCAATATTCAGTAAGGCGTTTGTTAAGCCTGAGTCGGCAATATATACTTTAGGTGCTTTTACCAACCTTTTACCCATATTTGAGATATATGGTGGCAGGACTTCTACCATAAAAGTGCCTTTAAGCAGGTCGATATAATTGCGTACAGTTACATTGCTTACACCCAGAGATTTACTCAATTGAGAGTAATTAACTGTTTGCCCATTAAGATGGGCTAACATTTGCCATAAGCGATGCATAGTTACAGGTGAAAAACCAGACCATTGAAGCAAATCCCTTTCAAGGAAAGTGCTAATAAAATCTTCTCTCCATCTGAGTGATACTTCTTGAGAATTTGCCAATATACTTTTCGGGAATCCACCATTTAGCATATATTGTTCAATGGTAAACTGTTTACTTATTTCTTTCCACAAAAACGGAGTAAGCCTAATATAGGAAATTCTTCCGGCCAAAGACTCAGAGCTTTGCTTCAGTAATTCTCTGGATGCTGACCCCAGAATAAAAATCTTTTGATTTTCTCCCCATTCATCAACTAAACTCCTAATAAGCGGAAACAATTCCGGTTTTCTCTGCACCTCATCAATGCAAAACATCTTATCTTTTTGCGATGAAAAAAACCATTCTGCATCATTTAATTTAGCTAAGTCAGAGGGACGTTCAAGATCAAGGTATATAACATTCTCCATATCCGCTATGATCTTTTTTGCAAGAGTTGACTTGCCACATTGTCTAGGACCAATAAGGGCAGTTACAGGATTGTTTTTTAGTAATCCTATTAATTCAGCATTAATATGACGAGATATGAGGTTCATTTTTACCTTGCAAATTTAAAACTATATTTTAATTATGCAAGCATATTGTTTTAAATTCTTTGAAATTTTATACAAATGTTAACGGTGCGCTGCACCTCTAGTTCGGGGGTTTTGCTCTTTTTCTACAGATGTTATCGGTGCTAGCGCACCTTGGCTTTTTTGCTCTATTGCCAGTGATTAGTGAGAAGTAAACACTTTCACTTTCAATCCCGATTCCTTACAGTCTCGGGACTTTCGCTTCGCTCCAGCTTTCAACTTTTAACTTTTAGTTTTTAGTTTTTAACTTTTAACTCCCTTCTTTAGGCTATTCCGCAAAGGTACGCTGAGAGCCGCTGAGGTTCGCAAAGGGATTTCTCACGCTATCATTTGCACATTTGCACATTATCACATTTGCTAATTAACTAATTAATAATACCATTTAAATTCTTCCAGCTAATTACATCAATACCTTCTGAACGTTTCTGGTCAGCATCGCCGGCATAGATGATTTTTCCATGTTTTTCTCCGGAAAGATTTAATAGATAGCGTAAACTCTTAAAAAATTCATTTTGTATTGTTTTGCCAGATTTTATTTCTATCGGAACAAATTCCGAAGTTTTGTCAATAATCAAGTCAATCTCCCTTCCGGTTTTATCCCTCCAAAAATATAGTTTATCCTCAATGTCATTATTAAGTTTTTGTTTAATTATTTCCGACACAACCAAACACTCAAAAAGAGCTCCTCTTAAAGGATGAGACTGTAAATGTTCTGTTTTATAAATACCAAGTAAAGAAGATGCTAATGCGGTATCGTAAAAATAAAGTTTAGGTCTTTTCACAATAGTTTTATTAAAGTTTTTGTGAAACGGAGGCAATAAAAAGACGATGAAACTACCGGCTAGAATGCTGATCCACGATTGAATGGTTTTCACATCAACACCCACTTCAACAGACAAAGAAGTGTAATTGAGTTCCTGACCGGTTCTGCCGGCAAGCAGGCGCATGAATTTTTCAAAAACTAGAAGGTCAGATACATTTTTTATTTGTCTCACATCCCGCTCAATATATGTCCTGATATAATTAGGCATCCAATCCTGAATGTCAATGTTTTGATCATAAACAGGTGGGTAAAAGCCATTTAAAATAAATTCGTTTTCAGAATAAGACAAGCCATATTCATTGACTTCTTCCAAACAAAACGGCAAAAGATTCAGATATCCAACCCTTCCTGCCAAAGACTGACTGATTTGTTCGTTTAGTAAAAAGTTGTTGGATCCTGTTAGAATAAAAGAACCCGCTTTGCTCTTGCTGTCCAAAATTTCCTGCAAATAAGAAAACAATAAGGGACTTCGTTGTACTTCATCCAGAATGGCACCATCAGGAAATTGTTCTAAAAACCCCCTGGGATCTTCCGTTGAAAACAGTCTATTATCAGGGTTTTCTAATGAATAATATGGTTTATCAGGAAAAACTGATTTTACAAGAGTTGTTTTACCTGATTGCCTTGGTCCGGTAACAGCAACAGCTTTAAACAATGAAGCCAGTTGTTTTAATCTGTTTGATGCGATTCTTTTAATCATACAGCAAATATATGAATTTTATGGAATTGGATTCCACATTTTTCCAATTTGTT
>JAWOBS010000111.1:0-3194 GCA_046484145.1 Bacteroidales bacterium | reverse complement strand
CTTCATTATAATATCTTTCTGTAAGCTGACAGGTAAAAACCGCCCTAACACCGCAAGGGTCATGGTCGGGACTACTGCGGCCTATGTTTACATCATCTCTTAATAATATTTCATACCAGTTTTGAGAGGTAATTTCATCTGCATAATTCGACTTCTCTGTATATACAATCGCCATCTCATTTGCTGCAAATTTTATGTACCAGGATGCATGCTCCGGAATGAGCATGTTTTCAATTACCATATAATCTGCTGATAAAAATACATCTGCAGGATTTCCCAGATCAATTATCCTTCGTGCACCTGCTTTGCTACCCCATGCTTCCGAATAGATCTTTATACCCGGATTTTCATTTTCAAAGGCTTTGTTTATCTTGTGAACAGGGTAGGTGAGGCTTCCTGCATGAATTACATGAAGTGATTGTTGTTCATTATTGCCTGATTTGCATGAGAATAAAAATGAGGCAATAATAATTAAGCAATAAATTGTTTTGAATTTTCTCATCATTGTTAATTGTTAAATTTTTCCTTTTAAAAATTCCTGCCTTAAATCTTCATCAAATTTTTCTATTGCGTATCTTAACATTGTCCTGGGCATTTTCTTATAATGCTTCTTTAAAAAATTGTATTCAACTTCGAAGTTTCTGTTTCCAATTTCCCTTAGCATCCAGCCTGCTGCTTTATGTATAAGGTCATGCTTGTGGTTTAACATCCTTTTCGACATCTCCAGAGTATCATCATACAGCCCATGTTTTATGAAATGCAGTGTGGTTATTATTGCTATTCTTTGTTTCCATAAGTCATTGGAATCAAGTAAATTATATAATAGTTCTTTATTTTTATCAATAAGAAATGGCCCCAATATTTTATAAGCTGAAGAATCTACTATATCCCAATTGTTTACCCCTGAAATGTTTTTCAAATACTCATTTACAATATTTTCTTTTTCAACTTCAGTTTTTGCTTTCTCATATTTTAAATTTAATATAAATACTGCCGTGAGCCTGTACTCATGTTTTCTTTCGGTCAAAAGCGTGCCGGCCTCTTTTATACTGATTTCTTTATAAAACTTTTTGGATATTGCTCTCTGTATAGGCACTGTTAATCCAAGGAATTCATCCCCTTCACCGTAACCTCCTTTATAAGCCATGAAAAACCTATGTTTGGATTTTGCTCTTTTCGGATCAGCTTGTTTGTTTAGCTCTTTTTTTAATTCTTCTATCATTTTGAATATTGTTTGTGCGAATTTAGCTTTTTTATGAACTTACAAAAAAACATTTTGCAAGGATATCATTTAAATTTTATAGTTTTGCAGTTCAAATTTTCATAAACACTTATTATAAAACACTTTAGCTTTTATGATAATTTTCTATAAAATAATGATATTATTCTTTCAAGCTCTGTCTGCAATACCTAATTAGTAGCATTATAGTGTTTATGCTGCTGATAAATGAAGCGAAAAAATTCTCAAAGTAATGTAAATTCCATTAGTTGATGCTTCATTCTATTTATTCTCAATACTTTAAAATTTTAAACGAAAAGTAATTAATTTAAATTCAAAATATAATAAAAATAAAAATTATGAAAAAATTATCGGTTATAGCATTTGGAGGAAACGCATTGTTGCGTGGTGACCAGGTTGGTACTATTGATGAACAGGAACAAAATGTTTATGAAACCTGTCAGCATTTAGTGCCATTATTGAAGAGCGGTTACGATATTGTAATTGGGCATGGTAACGGGCCGCAGGTTGGCAACGTTTTGTTGCAGCATGAAGCAGGAAACCAGATTTTCGGTTTGCCAAAGCAGCCAATTGATTTTTGTGTTGCTGAAACACAAGGTTCTATCGGTTTTATGATCGAACAACAGCTAAGAAATGTTTTGGCCGAAAATGGAATAAAAAGAAATATTGTTACATTGGTAACCCAGGTTATTGTTGATAAAAAGGATAAGGCTTTTACAAATCCTACAAAGCCTATTGGCCCTTTTTATCCAAAAGAAGAAGCTGATAAAATGGCAAAAGAAAACAACTGGGTATTCCATGAAGATCCTCGCAAACGTGGTTGGAGAAGAGTTGTTGCTTCACCAAGGCCTTTTGATATTCCAAACTGGCAAGCTGTTGAAAAACTTGCACGCGAAGGTAATATCGTAATTACTGTTGGAGGTGGCGGTATACCTGCGTATTATGATGATAATGGAAAAATGATTGGAATTGATGCGGTTATTGATAAAGATCTTGCATCTTCTCTGTTGGCTAATAAAATTAAAGCTGATGAGTTTTGTATTCTAACTGATGTGCCTAATGTGTTCATTAATTTCCATAAGCCTGGTGAGCAAAAGCTTGGAAAGGTATCTCTTCCTGAGATTAAAAAACATCTTGAAGATGGGCAGTTTACTGAAGGAAGTATGGCACCAAAAGTAAGAGCTTGCATTGAATTCGTTGAAAACGGCGGCGAAGATGCGATAATTACCGAGGCAGCTGCACTTGGACAAGAAGATAAAGGAACTGTTATACATAATTAGGCAATGCCAAATATTTATATCTTTTAAACCTTTTTTATTCTAACAATTTTAAATATTTAAATAAGTATTAACATATAAAAAACAAAAAACTATGGCTTTCAATTTAAGAAACAGAAGTTTTACTAAACTTTTAGATTTTACTCCAAAGGAGATCAAATTTTTGCTTGATATGTCAATGGATCTTAAAAAAGCAAAATATGGCGGTTATGAACAAAAGCGCCTGACAGGTAAAAATATCGCATTGATTTTTGAAAAATCTTCAACAAGAACACGCTGTGCTTTTGAAGTAGCAGCTTATGACCAGGGTGCTCATGTTACATATCTTGGGCCTACAGGTTCTCAGATTGGTAAAAAAGAATCTATGAAAGATACTGCAAGAGTACTTGGCAGAATGTATGATGGTATTGAGTATCGCGGTTTTGGACAAACAGTTGTTGAAGAACTTGCGAAATACGCCGGTGTGCCGGTTTGGAATGGCCTTACTAATGAGTTTCACCCAACGCAAATGTTGGCTGATGTAATGACTATGATGGAACACTGTGATAAGCCTCTTGATAAAATGGTACTTTGCTATATGGGTGATGCAAAAAATAACGTTGGAAATTCTCTAATGGTTGTTTCTGCTAAGCTAGGTATCGACTTTAGGGCAATTGCACCAAAATCATGTCAGCCGG
>JAWOBS010000068.1:0-4437 GCA_046484145.1 Bacteroidales bacterium | reverse complement strand
AAAAAGTGAAAAATATGAAAGTTAGGTTTTAAAACTTGAATGTACTAAGTTTGACAGAAGCAGAAATTACAAAACGTTTAATCCTCTTAAAATATTTAAATTTATAAGCTTCTAGTATTTTACTTGTTTTATAAAATAAACCTTAAGATTCTTTCCAATGCAATGAAATAAAATCGCACAAAATAATTTCGATGTATATATAAAACTTATTAAAATAAGAACAATGAGCGAACAAGAAGATAAAAATAAAGAATGCATAGTAGAAGCCAATAAGAAGCCTCCTATTGAAACAGATGAGACTGATAATATAAAAACTTCTGCTAATGATCCAGACAAAAATAATAAATTATTATTGAAGGATAGTAAGAAGACTGAGAATGAGATAATGTCTGAATCTATTCAAGAATCATTAGATGAGCTAAATAAATTTGCACAAGCTGTTAAAAATGATGTTAATCTAAGAAACGAAAGAGATAAATATAAAGATGAAGCTATACAAAGAATAACAAGGCAGTTAGATGCGCATGAAAAAGGACTTATTGAGCATATAAAAAAATCTTTAATTGAATCTGTAATTAGATTTTATGATTCATTGAATAAATTTCATAAAAAGTTTGAATACATAAAAGATAATAAGTTGCAAGATGAAATAAACTTTTTAAAGAGTGAAATAATTGATGAGATATTATATAATAATGATATTGATGAAATTGAGGAACAAAACGGAGTCCCATTTGACAGAAGAATTCATTTGGCTAAAAAAGTAGAATATACAACTAATAAAGAACTAGACTTTACAGTAAGTAAGGTATTAAAAAAGGGATTTGTATGGAATGATAAAATAATACGAAAACAAGAAGTAATTCGTATAGAATATAAGGAAAACATTGAAAATCAAATATAATCTAAGCCATAATTATGGCGATGAAATGATGACTGAAAAGAAACTAAATAAGATGAAAAAATAATTTGAAACATTGCTATTAATAAAGACAAACCAAAAAAGTAACAAACCATGAAAGAAAAAATAATTTTAGGTATAGACCTTGGAACTACTTATTCTGCAGTTGCATATGTTGATGAATATGGTGAAGCAAAAATAATACCAAATGATGATAATGAAAGAATTACACCGTCTGTAGTTTATTTTGAGAATGAAGACAATATAGTTGTGGGCCAGGGAGCTAAGGATGAAATGGAAATGTCACCTGAAAAAGTAGTGGCATTTGTTAAAAGAGAAATGGGTAAAAGAAAAGAAGATGTGCGTATCAATGAGCTAACAGGGGATCACAACCCATATAATATTTATGGGAGAATGTACTCTCCAGAAGAAATTTCGGCTTTTATCCTAAAAAGTTTAAAGAAAGATGCAGAGAATTATTTTCAGGGAAAGGAAGTTAAAGATGCTGTAATAACGGTACCAGCTTATTTTAGCGACTCAGAAAAGAAATCAACAAAGGATGCTGGAGAAATGGCAGGATTTAATGTATTACAAGTAATAAATGAACCAACTGCTGCTGCAATATCGTATGGTTTAACAAAAGAAGGTAATAATTCACAAAAGGTAATGGTGTTCGATTTGGGTGGAGGAACATTTGATGTTACTATTTTAGATATTATTGAAACAAACGGAACAAAGAAAATTGATATTATAAATACAGATGGTGATCATCGGCTAGGAGGTAAAGATTGGGATGATGCAATTATAGAATTTATTTCTGAAAAATTTATTGATGAACATGGTGAGGATCCAAGAGATAATATAGAAACTTTAAATGATTTAAGACTAAAAGCGGAAAAAGCTAAAAAAGATCTTTCAAAAAAAGACTCTTCAAGGATTCTTATTCAAACAGAGGAGAATAGCCTTAGAGTTGAAATAACAAGGGATGACTTTAATGAAATAACAGAAGGTTTAATGAGCTCAGTGGAGACCTTATGCAATTCAGCTTTAATAGATGCCAATTTATCATGGGATGATATTGATAATATACTCTTAGCCGGAGGTTCAACGCGTATGCCAATGGTTCAGGAATTACTTAAAAAATTAAGTGGGAAAGAAATACGAACAGATTTAGTAAACCCAGATGAATGTGTAGCAATGGGAGCTGCAATACATGCAACAATTCTAAATATAAAAAACAATGATTCATTTGGCACATTAGAAATGAAAGAAAAACTTGGCAATGTGGAGGTAAGTGACATTACAAGTCATACCATTGGTAAAATTATCTGGGACTCTGAAGCAAATAGCAATAAAGTATTTTCTCTTATTAAGAAAGGATCAAAAGTTCCATACGAGGGTACTCAAACATTTTATACTGTTAATGAGAATCAATTAGGAGTGCAGCAGAGAATAACAGAAGGTGAAAGTGAAGATCCTGACGAAGTAATAATTATTCAGGAAGCATTTTTAAAATTTGCTAAAGAACTTCCTAAAGATTCACCAATAAAATATACTTACAGCCTTAGTGCTGATGGAATGTTTACCTTACATGCGAAAGATGAGACAACTAACAAAGAAATTACGATTAAAATTGAAAGGAAGAATAATTTGTCTAGTGATGAATTAATAGAAGCGAAAGAAAGCATTCATGATATTAAAGTATCTTCATAAAATATAACGATGGGAAAAAAAAGATTTCAAGAATTTCTTGATAAGGCAAAAACCTTTTCAAAATTAACCAGGAGTAGTTTTGCGTATAACTTTTATGAAGTACTTGGTGTTGATGTTTTTAGTGAATATGATCCAAAAATTAAGGCGAACTTAGAGGATTATTTAAAAACTATCAAAAATCCTAATTTAAAACAAGATGTTAATGCGGCAAAAGACTGTTTAAAAGAGATTCATTTACAACTAGGGAATCCGGATAAAAAGAAGAAATATGATGAAAGCCTGAAAATTAAATTGCATAATGAACTTAAGCAAATTATTAATACTGCAGCAAGTGATGGAACTCTTAATGCATCTGAGTTGGACTACTTATATACAATGGGTTTTAAATATAAATTTAGCAATAGTGAGATTGATGATTTAATTGAAGAAGAGAAAAAATTACTTAAGTTTAAAATAACGGAAGATGAAGTAAGCAGCTCTGCTACTTCGCCTAAGGTTAATTTTCCAGATTTTAAAAATGCTACTAATACGCAAATTTTTATTGCAGGTATTATATTATATGGAATAATTGTCATCAGTGTAATGCTGTACTTATTCTTTAATTATCATTTCTCAGTTTGGTCTATAATTGGTTTAGTATTCTCAATAATAGGGATAATAGTTGGAACTATAGGATTAATAAATTACGATTTATATAATGAGGGTGATGATGAAGTCATTGAAATGATGTATTATGGTTTTATACCTGGTGGTATTTTATTAATTGTATCAAGTTTTACAATATTCTCATTACTAGCATCGTGGTATTTAACATATTTTGCGTTAAAAATTTTGACTAATTTTTATCCATCTAAAAAGTTAATGTGGCTTTCTGTACCTGTTGCTTCACTCTTACTATTTTTAATAGTCTTCTTTAGTTTTAGTTCTTTGAAAACTTCTGAAGAATATCAGGCAAGCAGGCTAATTGAAATTGCACCTATTTCAAATACTGTACTCGTCATGGCCGAGCTGGCTGCGGCTCGCCCCGCTGCCCAATGTTTGCTGCTGTGGCAACGCCTCGCCGTGATCAACCGGCCGCGGATACACCAGCGTTTCCACGCTGGGCTGGGCCCATGACCAAACCCGGAATAGCGGGACAGGCCATAGGGTGGTGACCACAATGCGTGGCATCGCGAGGCGACCACGCCTTGTGGCGGAAACCGGTACTACCGAGTGATCCGGCAAGCCCGCAGGCACATGAGCGTGGCTCGTTCCGCCGAGGAATAACCCCCAACGGTTACGCCGGCCACCATCGAGTTGTACCGGGAACCGTGCGGTGTCACCGGCATAGACCGCCGGCGCTGGACCGAAGCGCAGCTCCAGGCCGAGGAGGTTGCGGTACGTCTGGTGCATGCCGACGATGCCGATACCGGCCAGGAGGAATGTTGCGCCAAAGCCGAGACTGGTTTCGTAGTTGAGCGAGCCGATTAACAGGGCGAGCACCGTGGTCGCAAAGATCCAGCCGAGGCGGCTGGGCAGGATGTACAGCCGCCGCCGGTGCAACCGGATTGGCGACGCCTCCGGTGGATGCCTGCGTGCCAGCCAACGCTCGATCAGCGCGTCACGGCGGCGTCGGTAGGCCTCAATCAGGCGGCTGCGCATAGTGTCCCTGCCCGGGGTCGCAATCCGCTCAGGGTATCGCCACACGCTGGCGCAGGAGTTCGCCCGGCGAGCCAGCCGGGCCGCCGTTGACCACCTCGAGCCGGTGATCGATGGTCGCGGGGAGGACGGCCTGGATATCCTCCGGGCGTACATGATCGCGACCGTCTATCAGGGCGTAGGCG
>JAWOBS010000013.1:0-12239 GCA_046484145.1 Bacteroidales bacterium | reverse complement strand
GTGAGAGATCCCGTTATTCCCTGCACTCTTATCTATTACCGTCAGCTTCAGCTGACGGACAGCCAAGTATAGTAGACATCTGGGCTTTAGCCCCAAGTGAACCTCCTTTGCAGCCTTGTTTTTCTCTCATACTTTTTTGTCATTGCCACAAAAAAGTATTGCAAAAAAAGTCTAGGCAAAACGAAAGCCACCGCGCTCTTGAAAAACGACGTAAATCCAGGCAAAGCTGGATAAACCTCTTTACCGGATTTACAGCCGTTTTTCAATTCACTGCACCACGGCTAGGCGTTTTGCCTTTGCCACCGCACGTGTTCTATTATGCAGTTTTGGAAATATTTAGCTGGATACTCTCTTATTAAATAGAATTTAATTTTTGGTGAGTTTTGCAAAAAAAATTATCAGACTGCAAAACAATATTATCCCGGAATGGTATTTATTAGTTGCTCTTTTCAATCACCAAAGAAAAATCCACAAAACCTCCTGCTGATAACCATGTAAATCTTCAGTGAACTTAGACTTGTCGGGAAAAGCCTGCAGCCTTGTTTATTTTTGCTTTATATATTTGTGAAAAACCACTATTTTTGATGCAAAGTAATTATTATGAATATCGAAGAATTACGCGACTACTGCCTTTCTTTTAAAAGCGTTGAAGAAAAACTGCCCTTTGATGAAAGCACTCTTGTGTTTTATGTAAAAGGTAAAATGTTTTGCCTTACTGATATAGATGCATTTGACCTGATAAATGTAAAATGCGAACCAGAAAAAGCCATAATGCTCAGAGAACAATATGAAGAAGTAATTCCCGGCTTTCATATGAACAAAACACATTGGAACAGCTTAAAAACCAACGGCAAACTTTCTGACAACTTAATAAAAGAATGGATTAAAGATTCTTACTACCTTGTTGTTGCCGGCTTGCCAAAAAAAATGAGAGAAAACCTGTAGGGATATTTTGAGGCCATATCACTTTTAACTTCATGGATGGATCCGTTAAGTGAATATCTGCTTGACTAAATTTCCGGTTTTCTTGCAACACTTAGTAAGTGCTTTGCCTGATATACCATGCGTTTATCCTCGCAATGCTTGATTATAAAGTCCATCCATGGTTTTTTGAGATTCTCATCAAGCTGATGATACAATTCAAAGCGCTCGCCAAAAATACCTTCAACTCCAGCCAGATTGAGCGGTTCGAGGCCTGCTTTTTCAATAAGAGGGTTGATTTCTTCAGGCTGCGAGAAGTAAGCATTTACAAAATATTCTGTGTCTTCCACAAAACGTTTGTCAGTGCCGGTTCCCCATAACATTCTTGCTCCATCCGGATGCAGGATTCCTTTTGGGTTGTTTTTTATACCATAAACCATTGCGCCAATCCGGGTCATAAAAGAGGAGAAAACATAGCCACCAGGCTTAACATGTCGGTAAGCAAACTCAAGAACTTTAAGCCTGTTTTCTTTTCTTTGCAAATGGTAAAGAGGCCCCAAAATAAGAATACCATCCCAATGCACCTTATTCCAGTTATTAGAATTGAGCGCATCATCATTGTCTATAAACAAAACATCTCTGTTGTGTTGGAGTCGATTTTTTACCAATTCGATATTTTTATCTGATAAATCGTTTAATCCTAAAACAAATCTGTTTTTCAGCAATTGCTTTGCAATACGCCCGGTCCCACATGCCACATCAAAGATGCTGCTACCCGGGCTAAGATATTTTTTTATAAAATGCAAAGTCACCGGTATTTCAAAAGGATGTTCATCCAGCCGTGCATCTTCTTCTTTTACATGTTCATTGTAGTAATTCCTGACGTCGTTATTGCTTTGTTTTGACATAAAGATATTATGTTGAATTTAAAGATTTGTTGTAAAGGCCATTAAATCAAATATTTCACATAATTGTGTGTTTTCTAAAATTAACCGGTAAAAGAGCTGCCGATTACAATTAATCACAACAATAAAGATTTGTTTTACCAAAAAGGGCTGGTGTTTTAGAAAGTATTTGTTTGTATGTAAAAAGCGGACTTCACGTGGAGAGGCCCGCTTTTATTATTGCAATATGGTTTTTTCCATAATGATTTTTATAAAGATTATTCATAAAATCTTAAAGCGACATATAATTGTCCGTATGCGTTTTTACTGTCACCCATTAGTAAATTGGTCAGATCGGTCTTGGCAAGTTTTTGGAGGCCAAGATTGTAACGTATTCCTGTTTGTACATTGCCAAAGTTTAATGCTAAACCAGCGCCAACACCGTAATCAAGGGTGTTGAAATTGTCTCGGCTTATTTCATCGTATCCGTCAATGGTGCCGGAATATTTTATTTTGCTGTTCAGCATCAACCCCACATAAGGCCCTGCATGAAATTCCAGTATTTCCAGGGGACGAAAAACCAAAAGTACCGGAAGCTCTAAATAATTAAGGTTAAAATTAACGGTTTGATCAATCAATCCTCCATATACTACTTCTGTTCCTTTTGAGGTGTAAAGCAATTCAGGCTGTATGCCAATCGTTTCAAAAAGCATAATCTGGCTATATAGCCCTGCATGAATTCCAAATCTTGCATTTTCATCATCAATATCATCTTCTTCAATATACAGATTACTCATGGTTAATCCTGCTTTAATTCCACCGCTGATATCTTGAGACTTTGCTGACATGGTGGTGGCTGCCAGAATCGCTGTTAGAATAATAGTTGCTTTGAATCCTTTTTTCATAATCATGATTTTTTTTGGTGAATAGTTTATTTTGTGCAATTTGCGGGAATCCTTTTATTTCATCTTACAGATGCAAATTGCAGATTACAGCTATAGATTTTCAAATTCTATGCCATGTACCTGGAGAGTTTTGCTTGAACCTATTTGCAACTGTTGTTATGTAATGGCCTATATCATTTTGAATTAAAATTTTGGTTTATTTGGTGTATGAGCTTGAAAATATTCCTTAGCACCTTCAAACAGGCAAATAACAATTATTTGGTTCAATATATTTCAACCGGATAAAAGCAGATGCTATTGTGGAATTTCTTACACAATATGATGCATTTATTCCTTAGCAAGATTTTTCTAATAATACTTCTGTAGGTAATTAACTATTATTTGTCAACATAAACCTTCAGTGAAGCAAAAGATGAAAAACTCTGGCATGTTTTTAACACCTAATAAAATATTAGCGCATTATCAGCATTGTTTAGGAGAAGTTTTTTATACTGATATGATTTAGAATTATCCTAAAAGAATAAAAAATGATAATGTGCAAATCATACTGAAATGAATGTGTTTTGATTAAAAATAAATATGCTAAAAAATCAACATTATGAAACATCATAAAGAACACTCAACCAAATCCGATGCAGAGGATAAGCATGGCAACAAGCATGGCCACAAAGAACACGATGATAAAAGCCAAAAAGAATCTAAGAAGCACAATGGCCATAAGGAGCATTCCCATGATCATGATGATCATGGAGATCATCATAAACACATGGCAGAAGACTTTAAGCAACGATTTTTTATATCAATTTTCATAAGTATTCCCGTATTGATACTTAGCAGCACTATACAAAGCTGGTTCGGGTTTGAGATTGACTTCACAGGACGCAGTTATGTCGTTTTTGGACTCGCTTCAGTACTTTTCTTTTATGGCGGATGGCCTTTTTTAACAGGCTTTGCTGAGGAAATGAAGAAGAAGCAACCGGGTATGATGACGCTAATAGCAATGGCCATCACTGTTGCATATCTCTATAGTTCAGCAACTGTGTTTGGCCTTTCCGGCCAGCCGTTTTTCTGGGAACTAGCCACATTGATTGTTGTTATGTTAGGTGGCCATTGGCTGGAAATGAAATCAATTATGCAGGCATCAGGTGCACTGGATAAGCTGATGGAGCTTATGCCTGACAATGCTCACCGGATAAGCGATTCAGGTACGGAAGAAATTAAAACTACCGATATACAGGAAGGGGATAAATTGTTAATCAAACCGGGAGAGAAAATTCCTGCCGACGGCATCATTTACGAGGGCAGCTCTTCAGTTGATGAATCCGTAATAACAGGTGAGTCAAAACCTGTTGAAAAAAAAGAAGATGATGAAGTGGTTGGCGGATCTGTAAATGGTAGAGGATCTCTAAAAATTAAAGTGAAAAGCACCAGCGAGAATTCCTACCTGTCAAAAGTGGCGGACATGGTGCAGAAAGCCAGCAAGGAAAAGTCGAAAACACAACGACTGGGAGACAGAGCAGCTTTCTGGCTAACCATTATTGCAATTACAGTAGGTTTTACCACCCTGGCTGTATGGTTATTTGTAGGGAAGGATTTTAATTTTGCCCTTACCCGTATGGTAACAGTAATGGTAATTGCCTGCCCGCATGCCCTTGGATTGGCCATACCGCTTGTGGTTGCTATTTCCACTTCTGTATCCGCCAAAAATGGATTGCTTATACGAAATCGCACAAGTTTCGAAAATTCAAGAAGGATAAATGCTGTGGTGTTCGATAAAACAGGAACTCTCACACTTGGTAAGTTTGGTGTGTCAAGATATGATAGCTTGAATGATGATTATAATAAAGAGGATATCCTTAAGTACGCTGCAATGCTTGAAAAGGAATCCGAACACCCCATTGCAAACGGGATTGTAAAAAAGGCGGAAGACGAGGGAATTGATGTGCCGGATGCCAAAGAAGTAGAGAATCTTACCGGAGAGGGTATTAAAGGTAATGCAGATAATAAGAAGATAAAAGTTGTTGGTCCGGGCTATCTGGACAAAAATAACATTGATATCGAAGAAAAAATTGAGCCTGAGAAAACCGAGACTCTGGTATATGTGATTATTGGAGACAATGTTGTTGGATTTATTGCTCTTAGCGACACACTTAGAGATACTTCAAAAGATGCAATTGATCAGCTTACGGAAATGGGAATCGAATGCTATATTCTAACCGGTGATAATGAGACCGTTACCAAAAGCATTGCTGACGAGCTAGGCTTAAAAGGATATTTTGCAGGTGTAATGCCTGACAAGAAGCAGGATAAGATTAAAGAGTTGCAAAAAGAAGGGAAATTTGTGGCAATGGCCGGTGATGGAGTAAACGATGCTCCTGCTCTTGCGCAGGCAGATGTGGGTATTGCTATTGGATCGGGTACAGATGTGGCAGCCGAAACTGCTGACATAATATTAGTAGAAAGTAACCCTGTTGATGTAGTAAAGCTGATCAAATTTGGAAAGCAAACCCATAAAAAAATGATACAGAATTTAATTTATGCTACGGCTTATAATGTGGTTGCTATACCACTGGGCGCCGGTGTTTTGTTTTGGGCAGGTATCATGATTAATCCAGCCGTGGGAGCAATACTGATGAGTCTTAGCACGGTGGCAGTAGCTATCAACGCTCAGTTCCTCAGGAAAAAAATGAAGAAGTAATATTATGCGTGAAATTAAAAAAAACGGACGTACTGTTGAAATAACTAATCCCGATAAAGAGATTTTTCCTGATGCAGGATTATCTAAAAAGGATTTGGTGAATTTTTATGAACGTATGGCAGAATATATTTTGCCTTATTTGAAAAACCGGCCATTGGTGATGCATCGGTATCCCAACGGGATTAGTGGCAAGGATTTTTACCAAAAAGACCAACCGGATTATTTCCCCGAATGGATTAAAACTGTTAAAGTAAAATTGCGTGAAGAAGGCAGCCGTCATATGGTTTTGTGTAATGATGAAGCTACATTGCTTTATTTAGCAAATCAAGCTTCCATTACGCCTCATGTGTGGCTCAGCACTATTAAAAACCTTGAAAATCCTGACCGTCTGATTTTCGACCTCGATCCGCCAAAAGGAAACTTCGAATTGGTGCAGGATGGAGCCGGAGACCTGAAGAAGATTTTTGACAAACTTGATATGGAGGCTTTTGTGATGACAACCGGATCAAAGGGAATGCATGTGGTAGTGCCGCTCGACGGGAAAACGGATTTCGAAGAAAGCCGAAGTTTTGCAAAGAAAATTGCTGCAAAACTTGCCGACGACATGCCGGATAAATATACCACCGAAGTACGAACCGGCAATCGCAGAGGGCGCTTGTTCCTGGATTATATGCGTAATGCTTATGGACAAACCGGTGTGGCACCTTATGCTATCAGGGCAAGGAAAGGTGCACCTGTTGCCACCCCTCTCGACTGGAGTGAGGCAGTTAAAAAAGACATGAACGCACAGAAATACAACTATAAGAACATCTTCAGCAGGTTGTCGGCGAAAGATGACCCCTGGAAAAATATTAACAGGCATAACTATAGTTTGAAAACTGCCGGTAAAATATTTGATAAAACATTTTTGTAACTTATAATAAAAGAATAAAATGCCAGAATTGCCAGATGTGGAAATGCTAAGACAATATGCATCAGATTATGCATTGAATCAAAAGATCGAAGGAGTTAAGTTTTTCGACGAGCGCATGCTGAGATCCGGCAAACAGAAAATCTCAAAGGCCTTGAAAGGAAATTCTTTTTCTGAAAGCCGGCGTATAGGTAAGTACCTTTTAATTAAATGCAACGAAAGTTGGTTGGTTATGCATTTTGGAATGACAGGCTCGCTGAAGTATTTTGAGAATGGAGATAACCCACCTGATTACTCCCAATTGGTGATTAATTTTAAAAACAATCATGCGTTGGCATACATCAGCAAACGTAAGCTTGGCAGTATTGAGATTGAAGATGATCCTGAAGTATTTGCTTCTAAGCATGAAATCGGCAAGGATGCTATGCGCATTTCCTTGAAAGATTTTTACAAAATAATGAGCAATAAAAAGGGGAGTATAAAAAATGCGCTCATGGATCAAAGCAGTGTGTCGGGCATTGGCAATATTTATGTTGATGAAATCCTTTTCCAGGAAAAGATACATCCAAAGGCCGATATCGACAATTTGGATAAAAACAGCCTGAAATCTCTATATAATACTATAAAGCGAATAATGCGTATTGCCATCAGACATCAGGCAAATCCTTCCGATTTGCCTGATAGATATCTCTTATCTGATCGCAGGGAGGGTAGGGAATGCCCGGCGTGTAGTGGCAGAATTAAAATAATCAACGTTAATGGGCGGAGTACATATATCTGCACAAAATGTCAAAAAGAATAATCTTATGAGAAATTATATTGGATGCTCCGGTTTTAATTACGATCATTGGGCAGGAAGGTTTTTCCCGGAAGATATTCCCAAAAAGGAATGGTTGGAATATTATGCCGGCCAATTTGACAGCGTGGAGATTAATGCTACTTTTTATAATTTGCCCAAGGATAAAACCCTGATTAACTGGTATAAGCGCGTGCCCGGAAATTTTAAGTTTACCCTGAAAGGCAGCCGCTTTGTAACTCATCAAAAAAAGCTTAATGATGTCAAAGAGCCTGTGAAAAGATTTTACGATTTAGCAGCAATTTTAAAAGGCAAGCTTGGCTGCATACTATGGCAGCTTCCGGGAAATCAGCATAAGGATGTCGGCAAACTGAAGGAATTCTGCAAGGTGCTAAGTAATGATTTTCACAATGTGATTGAATTTCGTCATAATTCCTGGTATGATGAGGAGGTGTATGATGTGATGAAAAAGCATCAGGTAACTTTTTGTGTAATCTCAGCTCCTGATGACCTTAGCGATGAAGTTATAAAAACTACTGATCGTGTTTATATGCGTTTCCATGGAAAAGAAAAATGGTATCGCTATAAGTATTCTGAAGATGAGCTGAAGCAATGGGCAAAAAAACTCGGGGAGGCAAAACCGTCACAGATTTATACATATTTTAACAACGATTACCATGGACATGCTGTTGAAAATGCTGCAATGTTTAACGAATTGATAGGATAAAATGCTGGAAATAATTATTAAAGGCAAGCCCCCTTAGTAAAACTGCAATATTGTTAATGTCAGATTAAAAAACCAAAAAGAAGAATCATGTCCGGACACACTGCTGAAAATTTCACAAATACTTTAGAAAAATATGCTAACAAAAAGCAAATACCGATTGAACTTCGAAGAGCGATCCTTAAAGCTCTTTCGTTTTATCCAAAACTTAAAAATATTAAAATTGACTTTGTATTTAGTGAGCGAGTCCGTAAGTCAGTGATGCAGGCACAGCCAAGATATATGAGCATGTTTGGTAGTCGAAGACAACGTTCCTATCTGGTTAAAATCAGCCGAAATTTTGAATTAAAGGGGAGTAAAACTCCCATGGAAAATCTGCCTGAAAAAGTATTGATAGGTTGGATAGGCCATGAACTTGGCCATATTATGGATTATCTGAAACGGAATAACTGGTCAATGATTCTTTTTGGGATTGGATATTATACTTCAAAAAGTTTCATTTTATCTGCCGAAAGGATAGCCGATACGTATGCCATAGATTATGGTTTGGGCAATTACATTATGACTACTAAGGATTTTATTTTACATAAAGCTCATATGCCGGAGAAGTATATTAAGCGAATAAAAAGGCTCTACCTTTCGCCGGAGGAAGTGATGGATATTGTGGAGAATAGGCTCTCCGGAGACTAAAAGCTTATTTGTTTTTCTCCTCAACAAATTCTTCCCACTCCTTGAAATCTTCTTCCTTCATAACCCTGGGTGTTTTTACCTGTCCACCTTTTTGTTTTGATTGCTCTGACCATAAACTGAAAATTTTGTTTGGGATACATTTTACCTCAACTGATTTTAGTGCTTTAGTGCGTGCAACTTTGTAGTTTTTATTGTTCTCTTTAAAAATTTCATCAAGCCTTTGGGCCATCTTATCATTGTCCTTTTTAGCATTATCCTCATCTTCTACTCCAAGATACCAGCGGTGCATATAGTTATCTTTCTCCAATATAGCTGCGACCGTAAATTCTTTAATATTTGTATTAAACTCCTCAGCCAATTCTTTAATGGCTTTGTTCATTTGAATAACTGAAAGATGTGAGCCAACAACATTGAGAAAATGCTTGGTTCTTCCTGTGATTATTATTTCTGCCCTGCTTTTATCAGTAAACTCTATAGTATCACCAATCATATACCTCCAGGCTCCGGCAACCGTGCTTATTACAAGTACATATTCCACACCCTCTTCCACCTCCTCGATGTTTAATGATTTGACGCCTGAACGGATGTTACCCTCTTCATCAATGTTGTCTTCTGTAAAGGGCACAAATTCGAAATATATACCATTGTCGGTGATTAGAGCCATTGAGCTGGTATTTTTCCTTATTTGTGTAGCCAGGTAACCTTCAGATGCAAGATAAGTGTCGATAATAATTATTGGTTTTCCGATAATCCTGTCAAAGCTCTTTTTGTATGGTTCAAAAGCTACACCTCCGGAGGTAAATACCATAAAATTGGGCCATATTTCGTGTATATTCTTTAAGTTATGATATTCTATAACTCTCTTTAGCATAAGTTCGATCCAGGAAGGGATGCCCGATATGCCTCCAATGTCCCAGTCGGCTGCTTTTTTTGCTAAGGCCTCCACTCGTTTATCCCAATCATTTATGGATGAAATTTCCTTGCCCGGCCTATAGTACCCTTCGAACCAAAAAGGAAGTTGGCTGGCACTTATTCCGCTGATTTCCCCTTCATAATGATTATTTACCTTTTTCAGGTCGGTACTACTTCCAAAAAGCAGTAATTCTTTTTCAAAAAATTCGGCTGGCAGGCCGAAATCTGCCACTCCTTTGATCTGCTGTATTCCCGCTCTACGTATAGATTTTAGCATTTCATCGGTTACCGGAATATGTTTTTTTTTGCTAGTAGTGCCGCTGGTTACTGCAAAATATTTAACTTTTCCCGGCCATGTGATATCCTCACCCCCGTCAAGTACTTTATACCACCAGCGATCAAGCATGCTGTCGTAGCTGTGATATGGGACAGCTTCAGAAAACACTTTTCGTAGATCACCATCCGCCGATAGCAGTTTTTTAAACTGGTAGAACTTCCCAAAAGAAGTGTTTTCAGCCTTTTTTAGCAATTGCTTAAGTGCGTCTTTTTGAGCTTCTACAGGTTCAGGATTTGTAAATATCTTGTCTGCAATTTCTACTGTTTTCTTTATAATTTCTCCAATAAATGCCATTTTAAAAACTATTATTTGCAGGTTAATTAATAGGCAAGCTATATTACAATTTGTGAAAAAAATTTTATTAAAAAGCAATTCAAAGTATTGCATAATACAACGAAAACCGCCAATGTTTTGTTGAATAAGCACAGATAAAGTTAGCAATTAAATCACGATGACCAAATACCAGGATACTGTTGATTCCCTTTTCTGAAAAATGCCTGATGGATATATATACCATCAAGCTTTTCTAATGATAATTTCTTCATGGTTCATAAATTTTTATGGTTTGACTTAAATTAATTAATTTTTAAAGCGATAATATTATGCCATGTTTTAAAAATATTGATTAAATCCTTGCTGTTTCTGCTTAATGCCTTGAGAGGATGAGAATTGTTATTTTAGAACATGTAGAATTTAGGTAACAAATGTGAATAAATTCAACAGATAACTGTTTTGTAAATAAGCTATTTTCGTAGCCTTTGTAATGGATTTAATACTGACCCCGGTAGTTTAGTTTTTTTGTTTTTTACTGCGTTGTGCTCTTGTAATTAAATGTTGTTTCTTTTAATGCTCTAATGATTAGATAATTTTCTTTCGCTATATAATATAAGAGTCCGGATTTCAATAATTCTTTTAATTGAGAACATATTGTATTCTTTTTAGAATAAATAAGCATATTAAAATGGTACAAAATTTGACACTTTATAACATGTTAAGAATTATGCTTAACATCAGGATAACAGTCTTTTGGCTGTGCCAATAAACAAATTTCTAATCTTTAAAATTTAAAATTATGGCTATTAAAAAAGTATGGATAGAAGATGATTGCACAGCATGCGGTCTTTGTGTTGATATTTGTCCCGAAGTTTTTGATCTTCCCGACGATATTGCAGTGGTAAAAGAAGGAGTTGATCTCAGCAAATATGAAAATGAGATAAAAGAGGCAGCCGAGAGTTGCCCTGTTGAAGTAATTCATTTCGAAGAGTAATCTCAAAATGTTTTTCTAAACAGATACTTAATTGTTTGAATTACTACAAACGGTAAAATGCTGCATATAGCGATAAGGCCCCAGGCCTTCCATTCCAATTGTACAAATGACAATACTTTTGCTATATCGGGGGTTAAGTAAGCGGCAAATAAAAGTGTAAAGCAAAATGCCAGTGCCATCCATATATATTTATTTTTGGTAACCTGATTTACAAAGAAATGCTCATCAGCTGACTTCGACAATAGGTCACCCAAAACCAAACATTTGAGCTGAAAATTTCTGTTCATCTGTAATTAGCATTATATAAGATACATCTCCGATTTTAGTTTTTACCTTTACTTGATAGATTGTTTTTGCAATTTCAATTGCTTTTTCAGGACTAATATTTGATTGCTTTTCTTTAAGTTGCCTTTTGAGTTCCTTGTAAATCTTATATGCCACGAAGGAAATACATATGTGTGTTTCTATTCTGTGTTGCCAACGATGATATATTGGTCTTATTTTTAGATCTGTTTTTGATATTCTGAAAGCTTTTTCAATTTGCCATAAATGTCCATAATTTTCAATAATCTCATCCTTAGATAATTGAGCATTGGTAATGTGCCCTTTCAATCTATCCCACTCTGCATCAGATTTAAATTTTTGATAATCAATAGAAATGTTTATTTCACCATCCATTTTGAGATACTTGTTGTAGCCCCTATTGTTGATGCTGGACTTAGTTAGTCTTCCTGTCATTATTTGTTTTTTAATCTTTCTGAGTCCTTTTTCACGATTTAATCGGTCAATTTTTGCCCTGCCGTCCGAATAGGATACAATTAGCCTCATGTTGTTTTTTTTAATGATAACGCTTTCTCCATTTACCAGATTTAGAGAAAGAATTTTGCTCTTTTTTATTCTTGCCCCAAGAATAAACTCATATCCTCCTCGTTTGAGTTCATCGATATTGGTGTTGGACAAAAGACCGGAGTCGACAATAATGACTAATTGCTCAAGGTTATATTTTTCTTTAAATGTATCGATTACAGGCAACATGGTATGCCCCTCAAATTTGTTTCCCCCAAAAATATCGTATGCCAAGGGGTAACCGTTCCTGCTTACCAGAAGTCCCAGTAAAATGTGCGGGTTCTGATGCTTCCCTTCTTTTGAAAAACCTGTTTTGCGCAAATCGTTCTCCTGATCTATTTCAAAGTAG
>JAWOBS010000302.1:0-4111 GCA_046484145.1 Bacteroidales bacterium | reverse complement strand
GAATATGCTGCTTTAGCTTACGTTGGAAATACCTATGAAGAGAGAGTTTATGAAAGAAGAAGATACCCTTGGGATGGCCACAATGTAAGAAATTCCGAGAGAAAAAACCGTGGAAAGATGATGGCCAATTTTAAGCGTGGTAAAGGTGATATGATGGGTGTTGCTGGTGATCTTAATGACAATGCTAGTATCCCTACTAATGTAACAGCCTATTGGCCAAACGACTTTGGACTCTATTGCATGGCAGGAAACGTTAATGAATGGGTGCAAGATGTCTATAGGCCTTCCTCTCATCAGGACGTATCTGGTTTTAATCCATTTAGAGGAAACGTCTTTACGAAACGAGTAAGAAATGAAGATGGAAGCCTTGCTCCTCGTGATAGCTTAGGCAGAATTCAGGAAACGCCTATTGAACCAGAAGATGCTGCTGACAGAAGGAATTACCAAAAGGCAGATTACCGTAATTATCAAGATGGCGATCTTCAGTCAAGAATCGATTTTGACAGTGAAGAGGGCAGAGGTAGTGAAAGTACAGGCGAGATGTACACAGATGAATCATCTCTTATAACTGATAAGGCAAGAGTATACAAAGGTGGTTCATGGAAAGACAGAGCATATTGGCTTAATCCGGCTACCCGCAGATTCCGTGATCAAAGCAGTGCAAGCAATGATATTGGTTTCCGTTGTGCTATGACACATGTTGGTAGCCCAGAGGGAATGTAATAATATAAATCTTATATAATTTTAAAAACCTCATTTTTGAAATGAGGTTTTTTTTATTTTTGTCAGAATGGATATTAACTATATATACAATCGATTTTTAGAGTGTGATTCTATTTCGATAGATAGTAGAGATATAATAAATAATTCTCTGTTTTTTAGTCTAAAAGGTGAAAATTTCAATGGGAATAAATACGCAGAAGAAGCATTGAGTAAAGGCTGCAAATATGCCGTTGTAGATGAGGAAGAATATGCAGTAGATGAACGTTATATTTTGGTAGATGATACATTGTTAGCTCTTCAGAAACTTGGAAAGATGCATCGGTTACAAATGGAAGCTACTGTAATCGGAATAACAGGAACGAATGGGAAAACAACAACTAAAGAGTTAGTTAACAGGGTGCTATCAGAAAAATATGTCGTTCTTGCCACCCCGAAAAATTACAATAATCATATTGGAGTTCCTCTTACCCTTTTGCAATTGAATAAAAAGCACGAATTCGCTATTATTGAAATGGGAGCAAACCATCTTCATGAGATCAAAACTCTATGCCAAATTGCAGCACCTGATTATGGACTTATCACTAATATTGGAAAAGCACATCTGGAAGGTTTTGGTTCTTATGAGAAAGTTATTCAGGCAAAGAGCGAACTTTATGATTATATATGTGGTAACAACGGCACTATATTTTTCAATAAGGACAACCAACTACTGGAAAAACTTGTACAACAAAAAGGCTGCAGTTCATTTTCTTATGGTATTAGTGTTTCTGCTGATTGCAGAGGTGAAATTATCAGTTCGGTTCCTTTTTTGGTAATAAGAAAGGACGATGAGCTGATTAAAAGCAATATGACGGGAAAATACAATTTTGAAAATATTCTGGCTGGTATTTGTATCGGTTATTTTTTCCAGGTTCCCTCAAAAGATATTTTTAAGGCAATTCAAAATTACGTTCCGGAAAACAACCGGTCACAGATATTAAAAACAGATAAAAATGAAATATTTCTTGATGCTTATAATGCTAATCCAACAAGTATGCATTTAGCCCTGGAAAATTTTTTCGAAATAAAAAGAGATAAAAAAGTCATAATTCTCGGCGATATGTTTGAGTTAGGAAAATATAGTGAACAGGAACATATGGATGTTATAAAAATAATTCATGAATTTGGCTTCGAGAACGTTTATCTGGTCGGAAAAGAATTTTTAAATACTAAGGCAAAAAAATATCTTACTTTTCAACATACTCAGGATTTAATAGACTATATTAAAGAACACCCAATTACTGACAGTTCAATCCTGATAAAAGGCTCAAGAGGGATGGCTTTGGAAAAGCTGACTGAATATTTATAGAATCAAATTAAAGATTAATTTAAAAATGTGAAGATCATTTATAAATTTGCTTTCCATTTTTATAACACTCAACAGTACTTATTATGCAATATGAAAGCGTTTTTTTTGATTTAGACAGAACATTGTGGGATTTTGAAGCAAATGCCAGGGATACATTTATTGAAATGTATGAAAAACACAATTTGAGAGTCATTTTCCCTGATTTTGATTCATTTCATGAAGCATACCGCAAGATCAACAAAAAATTATGGGAAGAATACAGGAATGGGAATATTGAAAAGGAAGTATTAAAATATAAACGTTTTCAGTTAACACTTGAGGAATTTGGTTACCAAGATGAAACCTTGGCTAAAGAATTAGGAGAGGATTATGTCTCGCTAAGTGCAAACAAAACCAAGCTTTTCCCGGATACACATTCTACTCTCGCGTATCTGAAAAATAGATATAACTTATATATTATAACCAATGGTTTTCATGAAGTCCAGTTTAAAAAGATAAGAAACTGTAGGTTAGAAAATTACTTTCAGAAAATCATTACTTCCGAACAAGTTGGAGTTCAAAAACCGCATGTGGATATTTTTCATTTTGCATTAAAAGAAGCCAATACAAAGGCGGGAAAAAGCATAATGATCGGAGACGACCTTGAAGGTGATATTAAGGGAGCCAAATCGGCAGGAATTGATCAAGTGTTTTTCAATCCAAATTATCAATCGCATCATGAAGATTCCACTTATGAAATACATGCATTAAGAGAATTACAGAAGATTCTTTAATTGAGTATTGATAGTTTTAGGGAAATTAACTTTTTATCACAAGTAGTTTTTGGGATTAATGTGTTGAAAATGTGTGGGTTGAATGTTTTGTTTGATACAATAAAAATTTACATGCATACGTTATGTTGACGAGTTAAACAAAAAATGTGAATGCCTTATGAAACAACTAAACAATATAGATATAGAAAAATTTCATAACGTAACACAAAAGAATAACGTTTCTATTTATATTAAAGCAACTGAAGCAGCGCCGGAAGATAAAGAGCTTATAAATTACGCATTAATAAATACATACTTTACTGATGGCAATATTCATGTTCTGAAGTCTGATGAGATGCCGGAAAAGAATAGAAAATTGTGTGCGGTTTATAGGTATTAATACAGAAAGGCAAATGAAGGAGAACTCCGGGGTTTTCAAGGTAAATAATTATAGTTGCATGTTTTTGAGTTAATATAATTGAAATCCCCGGAGTTTTTGTCTGATTTATGTTACACTTTCATTATTCAAACTAATCTTAGAAACTTTATTTGCAGATAGGAGCATCCTTTACAGATGAGTTGGCAGGAACTTTTGTTTAATAATAGAAAGGCAAAAACCCATAATTTTTCCACTATACTTTACTTCCATTCTTTTTTTTATTATCTTGACATTTCAAACTAACTAAAAACAATTAAAGATTATGAGCAACGGAGGATTTAGTTTTAAAAAACTTTACGAAGATTCAAAAAAAGCTCTTTTTCAACCAAAAGAGTATTTTTCTTCGATGGAAATACAAGGCGGTTTAGGTGATCCTATACTTAAAGTCTTGGTTTATGGTGCTATAGCAGGTGTGTTTGCTTTGCTTTGGAGCCTTTTCAATATTAGTGGTTTTACGGGAGGTATTCTTGGCGGTGCTATTGGTATTGCTGCTTTTTTCTGGTCAATCGTCGGTGCAGTTATAGGAGTTTTTATTGGGGGAGTAATTATCCTGATAATCTCTTCTATTTGTAATGGAAACGGAAATTTCGAACCCAACATGCGGGTAGCAGCTGCCATTATGGTTATTTTGCCAATTAATGCATTTTTAGGATTCTTTGGGGGAATAAGCTATGCACTTGATGCTATAATTGGCTTTGCTGTGAACCTTTACGCTGTTTATATGCTTTATATTGCAGTTACAACAACGCTTGAAGGTAAAGTTCAACCTGCAAAAGCTATCTCCTATATTTTAGGTGGTTTGCTTGTTGTATTTTTGATAATTAATCTGTTTGCAGGGCATAAATACAA
>JAWOBS010000291.1:0-15489 GCA_046484145.1 Bacteroidales bacterium | reverse complement strand
TTGCCGGGTGTAGTACCTCCAAGGATTATTTCGTTCTCACTTCCTATGAGAAAGGGGTCGGTAGTATCAATAGTATGAAAAACACCCAAAATAGCGGCAGTGTTTCCATCCCCAACATAAAAAGCGCCTTGCGGAACATAAACCATTTCAATAGCAAAGACTTTTATCTTAATATTGTAAATATCAGTGACTCCATCTGCACCATAATCCCACTTTAACTCAACATCATTTAAAGTAATATTACCGGATCCATTTGCATCCCTGTAAATAAAAACTCCTAAATTATCAGAAGGGACTGTATGTTCAGCTCCGGCGGGAATAATATGTCCGTTAGTAGCAAGGGTTGCATGTTTCCAAACACCTTCATTTTCTTGATATTTCATAAATACCCATATAGCATCATGGTTATAAGGCTCGGCATAGCCTGTGCCTGCAATATCACTTCTCCAGGAATTTTCCCAGCCAACACTAAAATTTACCATGAAGGTTTCTTCTGTTGTGTTTACGTCTTTTAATTCAGGGTCAGTTGTAAATTGAACGTCATTAGCCATTAATGAAGTTGCAAACAACATTAAAAATATAAATTGAAATTTTTTTAAGGCCATAGCTTTATGATTTTTGTGAATATCAATATACAAAGTTATTTGTTTCTGCGAAAAACTCAATAATAAAATCGTATTATTCGCTAATGAGTACTATTTTAAACTGATTATTGTCGTTAAATATCGTTTGTTTATGTCCTACAAACAGAATAGTTAAATCTTTCATCTTCGACAAGCTCTCCATTATTGCTATTTCCGCTTCTTGGTCTATTTCCGACGTAGCCTCATCAAGAATTAATAACTCCGGCTGCTGGTAAAGAGCCCTTGCTATTCCTATTCTTTGCCTTTCACCTCCCGATAGAAGTACTCCTTGCTCTCCAATAGATGTCTGTTCTTTGTTGGGCAGAGATTCTATAAAAGCTTCAATTTGAGCAGTTTGTACAGCTTTTTGAAATCGCAATTTGTTAAGCATTTCTTTTTCTGTACCCAATGTAATGTTGTTTTCAATAGTGTCATCAAAAAGAAAAACATCCTGTGGCACATAACCAATATAATTTTGCCATGATTCTATATTATCACGTATGTTTTTTCCGTCAACCAGTACAGTACCTTCCTGCGGGGGTATTATTCCGGCAATTATCTCCAGCAAAGTTGATTTTCCTGTGCCTGATGTTCCTACAAAACAGTATCGTTCTCCTTTGATTATTTTTAGTGAAAAGTTTTTAACAATTTCTTTCTTTCTATCCGGAAATGCAAAAGAAATATTCTTTAGTTCAATTAATTCTTTAAAAGCAATATCACTTTCCTTTTCGGATTCCTTATCCCTGTTTAATATCTCAAGATCATTATATACAGGCCTTATAGCATAATGATTATATCTTATTTGTGTAATATTTGTAATAATTTGTTTGCCTGATGGCAAAATCTTAACTGCAGCTGCACCAAAAAGAGCTATTAATGGCAAAATGCTTTCGAAGCTTTTATCCTGCATTAAGAGAAGAAAGGAGATAAGAAAAATTCCGAAGACTGCGAATGTTTCAAAAAAAGGTTTGGGCAGAAAAGTACTCATTTGACGGTATGTTTGTGCTCGGGCAACTTTTAAAGCACTTATGTTATATTTTTTTAAAAAAGCGGATGTTTTTTTATATAGTCTAAGTTCTTTCTGTCCTCCCAATGCTTGCATTACAATTTTATTGCGTTGTTTTCTCAGGCTAAGTTCTTCTTTTCCGTATTCTTTAAGTCTTTTTGTTGTTAAATATAAAAAAACTACTGCACCGGCAATCCAGATGATTAGTGAAATCAGAGAAATAAAAGGGTCCACAAAAAAAAGCAAAATGAATGTTAATAAAATCAATAAAAAATCCATTATTATACTCAAAGAAGGGATTAGCAACTGATTTATAATTACCTGAATTTCGTTATTTACATTGCGAAGAGTTTCTGCTGAATTTCTTTTTGTGTGAAAATTCCACGGGGCACTTAAATAGCTTTTTAAGAGTTTGTTGCCCAAATTAACCTGTTGACGGTATGAAAATTTTGTTTTATATAGTTGAGTAAAAGAAAGAAATAGATTTTTTATTAAGAATAAAATCAAAATTAGCAGAGAAACAAATACAAAGAATAAAATCGGGCTGTCAAAATAAAAGCTTTCCAATGGTTTTAAAACACTATACGTCTCAAAAATTTCTTCCGGCTGAGACAATAAATAAATAAAAGCAGGAATTGAACCTATTCCGATCATCTCAAGCAGGGCTCCGGACAACATTAAAAGCAATAAAAAGAATAATTTGTACTTATCCTTTTTTAATAAGAGAGAATAAATTTTTTTTAAGGAAGATATCATGTTTATATTACGATTTCGCAAAAGCCCCACCTTTAATAAACACCCACAATGTTAGTGTAATTACTACCACCAGTGCTGCGATTGCTGCTAATACAATAGAGGGATAATCTCCTCTTTGCTTGATTGCTATTCCTATAAAAGCCCATGCTACCGCAAGCCCGATAAATGGATTATTTAGTTTTACCAGGGCAAGAGATGTAATTATAACTCCTGCAAATATCATTATTATTGCCCAGGCTTCTTCAGAAATTCCCCAGCCACCCCACTGATAATTTACGAGTAAAGCCGTGACATTTGCTATTGTGGCTATGCAGATCCAGCCAAGATAAACTCCAAAAGCAGCTTTTATAATTCCCGCAGAAAATGATTGCAGTTGTAAGTTTATGTAAACTAGTGCGATCAACAAGCCGGCCATTAATAAAAGCGATACAGGCAATTGCTCATAATGCCAGGCCAGTATCCATAATGAATTTAGAAGGCAACTAAGGGCAAATACAAAACTTATTGATTTTATGACTGCTTTGTCTGCTTCATAAAATTGCAACACTAAAAAACCCAATATTAACAAGTATATAAAGCCCCATATTGAGAAAGTAATTCCCGCAGGGACAAACAAATTAGGGTATTGAGCTGATAATTCGCCGGTGGTTTTGCCATTAATAGGCAAGGCATTTGCCAGGTAGTTTGTTATAATCATTATAACAAACATTATTATATTAAAAACTTTTAGCATCATAGCTCTCGTGGTTTTGGTTTAATTATTTGCGAAAAATTTTATTAATCAAAGGTAAAAAAACAAAAAAATCAAATTAAATAAATTACAAATAAAAATAATTGTATCTTTGCAGCCTGAAATTTAGCCCGTTAAATTATCCAATATAAAAACCGAAAAAATTTATTAACAACTGTTGTTAATAAATTTGTATGGTTCAGAAAATTATTTTAGTTTTGCACCCCCAAAAGTACGGGTGTGTTAATTTTAGATTTAAGCATAATAAACGAAGAAATAAATGGACACTTTAAGTTATAAAACGACTTCAATAAACAAGGAAACTGCTAATAAAGAGTGGGTTCTTGTTGATGCTGAAAATGAAGTTTTAGGAAGGTTATCAACAAAAGTAGCCAGGCTTATACGTGGTAAACTTAAGCCGGGCTTTACTCCTCACGTTGATTGTGGAGATAATGTTGTTGTTATTAATGCCGATAAAATTGTGCTGACAGGCAACAAAATGGACACAAAAGAATATGTCAGGCACACCGGTTATCCTGGTGGACAAAGGTTTACTAAGATTAGTGAGATGTTGAGAAAAAATCCTGAAGCAGTTATTCAGAAAGCTGTTAAAGGTATGTTGCCGAAAAACAAACTTGGCAATGCTATTTTTAAAAACCTACATGTATATGCAGGAACAGAACATCCTCATCAAGCACAAAAACCAAAGAAAATTAATTTAAATACAATTAAATAATAATGGAAGTAACTAACGCTACAGGTAGAAGAAAAACTGCAATTGCCCGGGTTTATGTGAAACCTGGCAACGGTGAAATTACTGTAAATAAAAAGGATTATAAAGATTATTTTCCTTCAGGACAGATGCATTATATTGTAAATCAGGCTTTTGAAATAACAAAGACCGAAAATAAATATGATGTGCTGGTTACCCTAAGAGGTGGCGGAATAAAAGGACAAGCAGAAGCCCTAAGGCTTGCTGTTTCAAAAGTGCTTATTGGCATTAATCCTGATTTCAGGCCGGCTCTTAAAGAAAAAGGTTTACTGCGAAGAGACCCACGTATGGTTGAACGTAAAAAACCAGGACAGAAAAAAGCTAGGAAGAAATTTCAATTCAGTAAACGTTAACATTTTAGGAAATATTTATATAACATGGCAAGAACCAATTATAACGAATTACTTGATTCAGGAGTACATTTCGGACATTTAAAAAGAAAATGGAATCCAAATATGGCCCCATATATTTTTATGGAACGTAATGGAATTCATATTATAGATCTTAATAAAACTATTGCAAAGATTGATGAAGCAGCAGCTGCACTTAAGCAAATCGCCAAGTCAGGAAAGAAAATTTTGTTTGTCGCTACTAAAAAACAAGCAAAAGACACTGTAGCTGAGGCTGTTAAGCAAATTAATATGCCATATGTTACGGAAAGATGGCCGGGTGGTATGCTTACTAACTTTGCCACTATTCGCAAAGCTGTGAAGAAAATGTCTTCTATTGATAAGATGGCTACCGATGGTACTTTCGAGAAAATGGCAAAAAAAGAAAGACTTCAGGTTACCAGGGAAAGAGCTAAACTTGAAAAGCAACTAGGTAGTATCGCAGACCTTAACAGAATACCTGCTGCAGTTTTTATAGTAGATATTTGTAAAGAGCATATCGCCGTTGCTGAATCTAAGAAACTAAACATCCCTACTTTTGCAATCGTTGATACTAACGCAAATCCAAATGAGGTAGATTTTCCTATTCCTGCAAATGATGATGCTGCAAAATCAATCCATATTGTTGTTAAAACAATGGTTGACGCTATCCAGGAAGGTTTGACCGAACGCAAGCTGGAAAAAGATAAGCAAGCCGAAGAAGATGAAGAAAGAGAAGAAAGAGAACAGCAAAGAAAAGTTGAAGCTGCTAAACTTCTTGAAGAACAAGGAATTGACGAGGAAGAGCTTGAAAAAGAAACTGAATCTTCAAAAGCTATTAAGAAGGTCAAATTGGATGAGGAAGAAGAAAGCAAAAATAAAACTGCCAAAAGACCAAGAGGCGGCGTTGCTAAAGGAAAACCAAAAAAATAATTAGTGTTAATTTTTAATAGATTATTATTATGACAAAAATAACCGCTGCACAAGTTAATGAACTACGCAAACAAACAGGTGCCGGAATGATGGATTGTAAAAAAGCACTTGTTGAAGCTGATGGAGATTTTAATGTTGCAGTTGAAAACCTTAGAAAAAAAGGACAGAAATTAGCAGCAAAAAGATCTGACAGGGATGCCCACGAAGGTGTTGTCCTGACTAAAACTGATGCGCAGAACAAAAAAGCTTTTATTATAATGCTTAACTGTGAAACAGACTTTGTGGCAAAAAATCAGGAAATGGTGGATTTTACCAATACATTACTTGATGCTGCCGTGAAAAACGAAGTTAAAAGCGCTGATGAGCTTATGAATACAGAAATTGAAGGCCGCAAAGTGAGCGACTTGATTACGGATATGATTGGAAAGACAGGCGAAAAAATTGAATTAGCGCAAGTTGATATGGTTGAAGGTGAAGCTGCTTTTGCTTATACTCACCCGGGAAACAGAATCGGCTCAATAGCTGCATTTAATATGGCTAATGTTGAGAATATCGACCAAATAGGTAAGGATATTGTTATGCAAATTGCTGCAATGTCTCCTGTGGCTATCGATAAAGAGGATGTTGAACAAAGCATTATCGATAAAGAAATCGAAATCGGTAAAGAACAAGCAAGAGAAGAAGGAAAAGCTGAAGAGCTTCTGGAAAAAATTGCTTTAGGAAAATTGAATAAATTCTATAAAGAAAATACTCTTCTTAACCAGGAGTTTATTAAAGAAGCGAAAAAACCTGTTAAACAAATGCTAAGCGAAGCAAACAAAGACCTAACTGTTGTTGCTTTTAAAAGATACGCATTGTAACATTATAACAAAATATTTTATTTTGATTAAAAAGAGGCTTTTTTGGCCTCTTTTTTTTATTTTATAATTTTATTATGAATTATTGCAGAAATATTTATACTTTAATTTGCAATAGTTTTATATTTGTTGGTTAAAATATTATTCTCTAAAAACATTATGAAATGCTTTATAAAAGAGTCTTAGTTAAGCTTAGCGGGGAATCTCTGGCCGGACAATCATCATATGGAATAAACCAGGAAGCTTTAGATTTGTATATAAATGAAATTTGCGAGGTGGCCGACAAGGGTGTGCAAATAGCCATTGTTGTTGGCGGTGGCAATATCTTCAGAGGATTGCAAGGCTCCGGAAAAGGAATTGACCGTGTCCAGGGTGATTACATGGGCATGCTGGCTACCGTTATTAATAGCCTTGCAATGCAATCAGCACTAAAAGTAAAAGGAGTTGAAGCAACCGTTCTGTCTGGCATAGCAATAGATCCTGTTTGTGAAAAAATGAGCAGAAACAAGGCTGTTAACTACTTACAGAAAGGCCATGTTGTGATTATTGCCGGAGGTACAGGAAATCCTTTTTTTACTACCGATACTGCTGCAGCGCTCAGAGCTGTCGAAATAGAAGCCAATGCAATACTAAAAGGCACCAGGGTTGACGGAGTATATGACAAAGACCCTGAAAAAAGTAAAGATGCTGTGAAATTTGATAAGCTTACTTTTGAGGAAGCTTATAAGAAAAACCTTAAAATTATGGATCTTACCGCTTTTACAATGTGTAAGGAAAATAATATTCCTGTTATTGTTTTCGACATTAATAAAAAGGGAAATCTTTCTACTATTCTTATTAAAGGGGATAATCCCGGCACATTAATAAGTAACTGATTTTTTAACTGAAAAGAAAAAAGCTGCATAACTGTTAGTTTTTTAAATATTATTATATTTTTGCAATAAACCAATCAAAATACTGAATCATGAACGAAGAACTTGATTTTCTTTTTGAAGAAGCAGAAGAAAAAATGGGCAATGCAATTGGCCACCTGGAACGCGAATTCATTAAAATAAGAGCCGGAAAAGCTAATCCCCAAATGCTTGATAGTGTTATGGTTGATTATTACGGAACAATGACAAAATTGGCGCAAACCGCCAATATTAATACACCCGACCCTAAAAGCATTGTTGTTCAACCCTGGGATAAAAGCATGCTTCCTGTTATCGAAAAAGCTATAATGACTGCCAACCTGGGATTTAATCCTCAAAATGACGGTGAAATAATAAGGATAATTGTTCCGCCGCTTACTGAAGAACGCAGGAAAGAGCTGGTTAAAAGGTCTAAAAGCGAAGCTGAAAACACCAAGGTGAGCATCAGGAACGTTAGAAGAGAAGTCTTAGACAGCGCTAAAAAGCTTGAAAAAGAAGGAGCTCCCGAAGACCTTGTTAAACGCTTTGAAACTCAAATCCAGGATCTTACTAATAAATTTATTGCAAAAATAGATGAAATGGTTGATGAAAAGGAAAAAGACATTATGACCGTCTGATTTTCTTATTCATCACAATTGCTGCAAATGTCAATAGCTTTGCGGTTTTTTATCGTTTTTTCCCGGAAATCATTAAAAGCCTCCGATTTCCAGATACTCATATATCCGTGGCTTTCTTTTGAAAAGCTATGGGAAGGAATCTTATCATAACAGCAAGGGATGCAAACTCCATCAGATGTTAAAACCAGGTGGCTCCAAAGCCTGAAGCATGCTCCATTGTTTTTTCTTTTTTTCTTGTAATACCTATTATACCTCTTTATTCCGGGCAGAAAATCTTCCCGATGGTCATATATTTGCATGCTTTTTAAATTTAACTGATCTATCATTAAATTTTTTGCAAATGCTCCCAAATCACTTATCTCTCTCTCGTTTTCTTTATTAACTAAAAACTGCATTACTACAAGAGGATTTCTCTTTTTTAATGACTTCCTGGCTGATATTATATTTTGTATTCCCCTTTTTACCACTTCCAGGTCTCCCTTTTTCCTGTAAAATGAATATGTGGATTGCCTTATACCATCAACGGAAATTATAATTTTATCAAGCCCCGAATTTACTAAGTTTTTAGCCATGTCTTTAGTTACTAAAGTGCCGTTTGTTGAAACAAAAGTATAGTAGTGCAGGGCTTTAGCTTTTTTTATTAAATCCGGCAGTTCCGGGTTAAGCAAAGGTTCACCCTGTAGATAAAGGTTTGTATAAAAGGATTTTTTTTGAAATTCTTTCAGGCAGCCGGTAACAATTTCCTTTTTTATAAATGATGATGTTCTTTTTGTTTCTTTTCTTCCTGCAGGACATTGCGGGCAAGAAAGATTGCAAACGGATGATGTTTCAAAGCTTAATGAAAATGGATATCCAATTAAAATTGTTTTTTTAAAAAGGCGGGATAAAGAATAACCGACAATTATTAATGAATAATTGATAAGCCTGCCCGGAGAAAGGACAGACAATAAGCGTATTTTATCAAAAAACCAATTTTTGTATGAAAGTATCATTATGTTGGTTTTTTTGTTTAATATTTGCAAAAGTGGCCATTGTCTGTAATATCAGCTTTTAAGTTGTTTAGCTCAGATATTACGGTGTTTTTATCTGTTTCAAGTTGCTTGCTTAATTCATCTGTATTCGCAAATTTCATCTCATCCCTGATGCGGCTTATAAAATGAATGCTTAAGTCCTGATCATAAAGATCACCCCTGTAATCTATTAAATGAGCTTCGATAGTTAATTTCTCCAGGTTTAAGGTTGGCCTTACACCAATGTTTAGCATTGCTTTATACCAATTGTTACTAATGTTTATCAAAGCGGCGTAAACTCCTTTCGCGGGAATAAGCTTGTTTTTGTTTTCCGGTTCTGTGTTGGCTGTTGGGAATCCCAGCTTTCTGCCTAGCTTATTGCCACTAACAACCCTGCCATGAATGAAGTAATAATATCCTAAAAGCTTTGCTGCTTCTTTTGCATCTCCATTTATTTGAAGTATGTTTTTTATAATTTCTGACTGAATGTTGAACTCTTCATTATAGGATGATGATATATCAGGAATTTCTCTTTTAAATGCTTCTAAAAGCTTTTTGTTGTCAAATAATACCTGCAAATACTTATGGTCGTTGGGCTGGCTTATTTGTTTTATAAAGTTCATACTCTCCCTACTTTGAAAATCTTCAATTTCTTTAATTCCGTACGAGTTTAAAACTTTTATTTTTTCCTTATTGCTGAGTAAAACATTCTCTGAATCATTCTCTGTTAAGTAGATTTTTGTTTTGGACAAATCCTCACAATAATACGTAAGGCTATTAATAAATAGATTATGTAAGCCGTCAAAATTACCAACGGCCAGTAGTTTAAAAAGATGTTTGTTATCACATTTTTCTTTCAAAAGACATTCTTTTTATAAAAAGTAGTTTTTTTCTTTTTAGCAAAAATAAGCAAAAAAGAGCTCTGCCTATTATCAGTATTGTTAATTGTATTTTGTTTGTAAGTATTTTGTTTGTTTTTTTATATCTGTTTTTAATAAATTGCCACAGGCCTTTATAATTAATATTCTATTTAATAACCTGCTTATTATTTAGTATTTTTTTTTATGAAAAGCAATTATTATTTATAAAATGCTTATTTTAGCTTTTGCAAGCGATATATTTAATTTTGGAGTATATAAACAGCAAATAGCTTAATCTTCATGAAACAAATAACAGGAAAAATTTCACAGGTAATAGGGCCGGTTGTTGATGTTGCTTTTGATGACACAAGTAAACTACCCAATATTTATGACGCCCTGGAAGTAACAAATGAGCATGGCCTGAAAATCATTTTAGAGTGCCAGCAACACATGGGAGAAGATACCGTCAGGACTATAGCAATGGATTCGACAGATGGACTGTCAAGAGGAATGGAAGTAATTTCTCTTGGAGGCCCGATTACAATGCCGGCATCTGAAGAGATAAGAGGCCGTCTTTTCAATGTTGTTGGGAAACCTATCGACGGCATGGAAGAAATTAAGTCGAAAAAAAGATATTCTATTCATAAGGAAGCACCAAAGTTTGAGAATCTTACAACAGATGTTGAAATTCTATATACAGGAATAAAAGTTATTGACCTTTTAGCAACCTACCCCAAAGGAGGAAAAATCGGTCTGTTTGGAGGTGCCGGTGTTGGTAAAACTGTTCTTATAATGGAGCTTATCAATAATATTGTAAAAGGTTACCAGGGAACATCCGTTTTTGCAGGTGTTGGAGAGCGAACGCGTGAAGGCAATGACCTTCTCAGGGAAATGATAGAATCGGGTGTTATTAAATATGGAGATGAATTTATTAAGTCTATACAGGAAGGTAAGTGGGATCTTTCCAAAGTTAATAAAAAAGAGCTTGCATCATCACATGCTACATTGGTGTTCGGGCAGATGAACGAACCTCCCGGTGCGCGCGCCAGGGTAGCCTTGTCTGCGCTTGCTGTTGCCGAGTATTTCAGAGATGGCGAAGATGAATCCTCTGGCTCTGATATTTTGTTCTTTATGGATAATATATTCAGATTTACACAAGCCGGTTCAGAAATATCTGCATTGCTTGGACGTATGCCCTCGGCTGTTGGTTACCAGCCCACATTAGCAACCGAAATGGGACTTATGCAGGAAAGAATTACATCAACAAAAAGAGGATCCATTACTTCAGTACAGGCTGTTTATGTCCCCGCAGATGACCTTACAGACCCTGCACCAGCTACTGCATTTTCTCACCTTGATGCAACCACTGTTTTAAGTAGAAAAATATTCGAACTCGGAATTTATCCTGCTGTTGACCCGCTTGACTCTACTTCAAGGATATTGGAGCCTGCAGTTGTTGGCGAAGAGCATTATAATGTTGCAAAACAAGTAAAGATGTTGCTTCAAAGATATAAAGAACTGCAGGATATTATTGCTATTCTTGGTATGGACGAACTTTCTGAAGAAGATAAACAAGTTGTTCACAGAGCCAGAAGAGCACAGAGGTTTTTATCACAACCATTTTTTGTGGCTGAGCAATATACCGGCCTGAAAGGTACTTTTGTCTCAATAGAAGACACTATCAAAGGCTTTCAAATGATACTGAACGGTGAAGTTGACCAATATCCCGAAGCTTCATTTAACCTTGTCGGAACAATTGATGAAGCCATTGAGAAAGGTAAAAGAATTTTGAAAGAAACAGAAACAAAGTAATTCATATTGTTATGTTAATGCATCTTGAAGTTATTTCGCCTGAAAAAAACCTGTATAACGGTGATGTTGTGCTTGTTCAGCTTCCCGGAAAAATGGGCTCTTTTGAAATACTTAATAATCACGCTCCTATTGTTGCTTTGCTGGAAAAAGGCACCTTGAAAATTATCGATGGCGATAGAAATAAAATAACTCTCGATATAGATAAAGGTGTTGTTGAAGTATTTGATAACAAAATCCTAGTGCTAACGGACACATAAGCCATTTTTCTATTATTTAATGTTTTCTAAAGAGTAAATGCAGATTCTTTCTGCTGAACAAATTAACTTCTTTTTTGCAGCTTAAGACTTTGTAAACAGGTAAGTTATATTTGTTTTAGTTTTATTATAGAATTTAAAGTAAAAAATATCATCCAGATTTACTACCTTTACAATCTAAAAGAAAATTATCAGGATGTTAAAAAGGTGGGTAGTAAAAGGTGTTAAAGATCAATGTATTGTCGAAAAACTTGCCCAATCCTTAAACATCGATCCCATATTAGCCGGCCTGCTTTACCAAAGAGATGTTAATAACTACTGTGAAGCAAAAGATTTTTTCAGGCCATCTTTAGACAGCTTGCATGATCCATTTCTTATGAAAGATATGGACAAGGCAATAAAGCGAATAGAAGAAGCGATAGACAGCGGCGAAAAAATTTTGGTATATGGAGATTACGATGTTGATGGAACGACGGCAGTGGCATTGGTGTATTCTTTCCTGAAAGAGTTTTATGATAATCTTGAATTTTATATTCCTGACCGTGAAAAAGAAGGCTATGGCATTTCTACCCTGAGCATTGATTATGCTGCTTCTAATAATATTTCCCTGATTATTTCTTTAGATTGCGGAGTCAAAGCAAATAAGCAAATTCAATATGCGAAAGATAAAGGAATAGAGTTTATCGTTTGTGATCATCACAGGCCGGGGCTTGAATTACCTCCGGCTGTTGCTATTGTTGACCCCAAACAAGAAGATTGTAATTATCCTTATAATGAACTTTCAGGTTGTGGACTTGGCTTTAAATTAGCCCAGGCATTTTATATAAAAAACAACAAGCCTTTTAAAGAACTTGATAAATACCTGGATCTTGTCGTAGTTAGTATCGCTGCTGATATTGTTCCTATCACCGGTGAAAACCGGATTTTGGCTTATTATGGCTTAAAAAGGCTAAATCTTAATCCACGCCCGGGATTTGAATCTATACTTTTTTATAGTAATATACTTAGGAAAAGTGTGGCCGATGAAACTACTGTTTTTACTAAAGAAATTAATGTCAGCGACCTGATGTTTCTTATCGGGCCAAGGATTAATGCTGCCGGCAGGATACATGAAGCAAAAAAAGCGGTCGAATTACTGGTCTGTGAAGAGATGAAGCAAACTCATGAGCTTAGCCAGAAAATCAATGATAATAATCTTAAGAGACGCTCTCTTGATACCAATATTACCCAGGAAGCACTGGAAATGATTAATAGCAATAAGGAGCTTAGAGGCATGAAGTCCACAGTATTGTTTAATCCTAATTGGCATAAAGGCGTAATAGGAATTGTTGCTTCCAGGCTTATTGAAACTTATTACAGGCCTACAGTAATCCTAACCCAATCTAATGGCACAATTACTGGATCTGCAAGGTCTGTTAAAGATTTTGATGTTTATGATGCGATTGATGCCTGTAGCGAATTTCTGGATCATTTTGGGGGGCATAAATATGCAGCCGGATTGAGCCTTAGCCCGGAAAACCTTGTTGATTTTCAAAAGACTTTCCAGGAATATGTCGAAAATACAATTACAGAAGAGATTCTTGTTCCTGTCATAGAAATAGATACAGAAATTAAACTTTCACAAATTGACAATAAATTCTTTAGGGTATTAAAACAATTCTCTCCTCATGGTCCCGGAAACCCAAGCCCGACATTCCTCGCTAAAAGTGTTAGAACAAAAGGATACCCAAAAATAGTCGGAAAAAATCACCTTAAATTCAAAGTAATACAAGAAGAAAATAGCTTTAATGAAATTGGCGTAATTGCCTTCCAGCAGCTTAAGCATTTTGAGGTTGTTGCATCAAATAAACCTTTCGATATTGTCTTTTCTCTTGAAGAAAACTGCTGGAACGGAACCAAAAGCTTACAGTTGAATGTTAAGGATATTAAACCTTCTGAGCCCGCAGAGTAGTTTACACTTTACTTTTTGGTGTTTTTATAAGCAAATCTTCATTAGACTATTCTAAAAATTTGTAATTTCGCACCCATGGAAACAGTAGTTAGTGGAATCAGATCAACCGGAAATCTGCATATAGGTAATTATTTTGGTGCTATTAAGAATTTTGTTAAAATGCAGCACCAGCATAAATGTTATTTTTTTATAGCTGATTATCATTCTTTAACAACACATCCGACACCTGAAAATCTACATAATAATGTGAAGCAGGTGCTTGTAGAATATCTTGCTGCCGGAATTGACCCCGAAGCAGCTACTTTATATATTCAAAGTGATGTGCCCGAAGTCGCTGAGCTCTATCTGCTGCTTAGCATGAATGCTTACATGGGTGAGTTGGAAAGATGTACAACGTTTAAAGACAAAGCAAGAAAACAACCTGAAAATGTTAATGCAGGACTACTTACTTATCCTGTCTTAATGGCTGCCGATATTATCATTCATAATGCATCAAAGGTGCCTGTCGGGAAGGATCAGGAACAGCATCTTGAAATGGCCAGGACTTTTGCAAAAAGATTTAACCGCTTATACAATACGGATTATTTTACCGAACCATACGCTTATAATTTTGGAGATAAGCTTGTTAAAATTCCCGGACTTGATGGAAGCACAAAAATGGGTAAATCAGAAAGTGAAGGTAATGCAATCTTTTTGGCAGATGAACCTGAAGTTATTCGCAAAAAAGTGATGAGAGCAGTTACAGATGCCGGCCCTACAAAGCCAAACCAGGAAAAACCCCAGGCAATAGAAAATTTATTTACCCTAATGAAGGTTGTCTCTGACGATACAGTTGTTAAGCATTTTGAAGAAACATATAATAACTGTAATATCAGGTATGGCGATATGAAAAAGCAATTAGCTGAAGATATAATCAATTTTACTAAACCATTACGTGAAAAGATAATTGATATTTCTCAAAATAATGAGTACCTTAGTAAGGTTGCTAAAATGGGTGCTGATAAGGCCAGGGAAAGCGCACGCAAAACTGTTCATGATGTTAGAGAAATAATTGGCTTTAAAAGCTTTTAGCATCCGGCGCATTGAGCATATTACCTGGTATGTATATTTAGCCCTAAACAGGATGTTTTCTAATTTTTTCTGAACTACTTCATATAGATTTTTTTAAGAAATTTATTTCTAACAAAAACAAAACCTATGAAACCTTTAAAAAACATTAGTGGTTTGGCCTTGTGGCTTATGAGACTGTCGCTGGTGCTAACTTTCTTTATTCTTTTTTTTAATGAATTCTTAGCTTTTAAATTATCTACCCCGGAGTTTTACCTGGCAACGGCTTTTTTAATATTTGGGTTGATTCTGCTTATCGGTGGTTTTTTTAATAGTAAAATGACAGTAGTAGCCTCCCTTATATTATTGATTTTATCTGCTTATAAAGCCTTTGCCGTTTTTGACGGGCTTAGTGGTGATTTTGCATGCTGGGTTATGATAGCGGCGATCTGTTCCTATTTTTTAACGCATGGCAATAAATAGTATATTTTTTTATAATAACTTATTAAGTATTAATGCAGGATAATATTGTAAAAACAACAGAGAAAGAAAAAACGGTAATTGTTGGTGTTATTACCAGCTTTGAGAAAGAAGAAACAGTTAACGAATACCTGGACGAATTGGCTTTTCTCGTGGAAACTGCCGGAGGCATTAATCAAAAGAGGTTCACCCAGAAGCTGAACAAACCGGATCCCGCTACGTACATTGGCAAAGGAAAGCTTGCTGAAATAAGAGATTATGTCAGTGAAAACAAAATTGATTTGGTCGTTTTTGATGATGACCTGAATTTATCACAGTTGCGAAATATTGAAAAAGCACTTAAGTGCAGGGTTATAGACAGAAGTAACCTGATACTTGATATTTTTGCCCTTAGAGCCAGAACTGCTCACGCCAGAACACAGGTAGAACTTGCACAGTATCAATACTTGCTTCCACGCCTTGCCGGGATGTGGACTCACCTTGAGCGACAAAAAGGCGGTAT
>JAWOBS010000273.1:0-9193 GCA_046484145.1 Bacteroidales bacterium | reverse complement strand
TATAAAGCCGGGGTTGCTTATTTATTTGAAAAGCTTGTTTTTATTTGATGTAAAGGCAATGGTTATAACCCCGCAAGTTATTTGAGCCTTACAGTAAATGCTTTTCCTGCTTAGATTCACAACTATTGTTTCCTTGCCTTTAAGTGATTGGCCTTTGATATATGATGAAGATAGAAATATATGAAAACCGGCAATGAATATATAAATACAAAATAGGCTGTCTGAAATTTACAGACAGCCTGTTTTGTTTAGTAATTAAGAAAAGAATAGAACAATTTATTCTTTATCATTTTTTGACATTTGGCAACTCAAGGCCAAATCCTTGTCTCTTGTCAGCTCTCTTAAGTTTGAAAGCAAGGAATATTGAAATCAAACCACAGACAACCAACATCAAAATTGGAATTGTGTAGTCATAATAATTCAACATTTTATTAGCCTGCATAAGCTTAATAAGTGCGCTTATCTCTCCACCTGTCAGGCTGCCTTCTTTGCTAAGATTTCCTTTAAGTCCGTCAAGAAATTCTTTTGCTATAATATAATCTTCAGATTTTTCAGTTGGTGTCTCTTCTTCAGCAATCACTTCAACTACTTCGTCAACTTCTTCTGCCTCAACTTCTTCAACTTCTTCGACATCAACTTCCTCTGGTTCTATATCTTCAGGAACTTCCTCTACATCAACTTCTTCAGGTTCTACACCTTCAAGATCTTCTTCTTGTTCTTTAAGTTTTTCTTCAGCTTTTTCTTCAACTTCTTCAACAAATTCATCAAGATCGATAGGTTCTAAATTTTCATCAGCAGTTTCAATTCTATTAAGAATTTCATCACTGATCTGGTCAAGAGTTATAACTACCTGGTCAGTAGGCACTTCTTCACTAACTTCGAGGCTTGTTCTTACAGCATCAATTTCATTTTTAGTTTCAGAATTAACAGGAATAGCAATTAACAATGCTCCAATTCCCCAGAAGAAAAGGCCTAGACCCCAGTTTTGAACGGTAAACATTGATGCATATGCAGTTCCTAATCTTTTTTCCGGAACAATTTTAGCAACAGATGGCCACATTGCAGCAGGAACCAAAGAAAATGCAATACCAAGGCTTAATAAACCTAAATAGGCAAATATCGGACTTGCAGATAATGATAATGATACGTGTGCAAATATCAGCAGCAATGCACCAAGCATCATCAAGGATGCAGCCTTACCTTTATTATCAACATAACTGCCAAATATCGGTGTGAAAATAATAGTACCTAAAGGTATTAGTGCCGCGGTTTTTGGTCCGTTATTTAACCAAACACTAATCATGTCCAGGTTCAGATAAACAATAATGGCAAATCCTGCCAGAATTATAATCCTGGCGAAATTTTTGGCACCTTTACCATTAATGTTATTAGGAATAAGTGTAATACCAAGGGCAAATACAAACACTACAATATAAACAAAAGCATTACCCATTGCTTCACTGCCAAATAATACAACGGAACCTTCAACTGGCAGCACATAAGTAAAGCCAAATTTATTTACAAGAAGGTCAGGTGCATATTGTATAAACGGAAATACTGCAGAATAAAAAGCAACACATAATAATGTAATATACAAGAAGGAGCTGTTTTTTGCCAATTTAACAAGGTCAGATAATTTAAAATCCTCTGAAGTATCAGCTTTGGCTTCTGCAGCTGTTTCCGGATTATTATCCATTTCAGCTTTAGCGATACGCTTATCTTGCTGGTCAATCCTATAATCAAAGAGTGTATAGATTGCAAACATCAACATTGCAATACCAATTAATACAGCAGCAAATGTAACAGCAGGAGCAACAGAACCACCTGCAATGTCAAGAGAAATGGCGATAGCCAGGGCAGAACCCAAACGTCCAAATCCCATGTTTATACCCATCGCAAGCGCAACCTCATAACCTTTGAACCATTTTACAATAGTTCTCATTACAATAACACAAACAACCTCAAGTCCAATACCGAAAAGAATCCTACCTATAATCAAACCTGTAAGAGTATTATCTTCGAGTATTATACCTGATGCAGTAAGTGCAGATATAAGTCCACCTAAAGCTGCAAGGCCTCCAAACACAAAACCGGCTACCCTAATTCCCCATTTGTCAAGTATGATACCACCAACGATGATCATACCAAACACATTGGCAATTGTTGTTAAACCGATAATCCTACCAAATTGCTCACTTGTGAAGCCGAATTCAGACTCCATTAAATCTCTTAATCCTGAATAAAAATCCTGAAAATAGTAAGTTGCAAACATCAACCCACTAATCAGAATCATCACCAACCAACGCATTGCGGCTGAATCACGTAATGTCTTGTTTGTTTTTGTCATAGTTTTTCGAGTTTTTAATATTTTTTTTAGAAGGCAAAACTAAAAAAATATTTTAATAAACTGACAAAATTCGTATCTACATACGTGAAAAAAATGTAATTAATAATTGTTATTGTTTAGATTTGGGGTGACTAATGTTGTTTTTTTTGCTGTTTATAGTAAAAACAATAGTTACTATGTGGAATATCAAGAAAATGATTGCTGAGACAAAGTGTAAAATTACCAGCCGGGAATAAAGTTTAATCCCCAAACGCCATTTTCAATATTAAAATCATCTAAATAAAACGGAAATGCATAAAAAGGCTCAATAATAAGTGCCCCGAGAAGGTTTATCCTTAAGGAAGGCCCGGTACTAAAAACAGGCACCCTGGTAAATTTTGGTATTTTCTCTGATTCAAAAGATATTTTATCTCCTGCATCCCAGGCCAGCCCGGCATCTAAAAACCATGCAAGTTCAGTAAAAAAGATGTTGCTCTTGATGAGCGCCAGCCTTTCAGGCCCTGTAAGAGGTAATCTTATCTCAAACCCACCAAGCAATATTTTTTCACCAATATATTGTTCAAAGAAGTCCTCGTCTGATCCCTGGTTTCTGTTATATAGCGCAGCGTATTCATATCCTCTAACAAAGCCGGGATAACCCAAAAACAGTGGATAGAAGAGGTCATCTTTGGATTTATCTATAAACCATCTGCCATAATGTGTTGCCCGGAAAGCTATACTTACAGGATTAAAAAAGTAATACCAGCGATAATCTGCTGTTAAGCTATACATATCAACCCTGCCAAAATATTTTTCTATATTAAGCCTGTATCTTTTTCCTCGCATGGGAGATGCCAAGCCGAAATAGGAATTATCTCCGACATAACCTATATTTAACCTTTGTAGTGAAAATCCTTCAGGGCTTGGTAGCCGCTCCCTGTCTTCATATACAATAATGTTGTTTTGATAATACCTGTTAAATGCATCTAATCTGTAATAATACCAGGCCCAACTTCCTCCAAGTTCTATCCTCCTGGTAGAGCTTATCGGATATATCCCAAAAAGTGATATTTGGTCTTCAAATGTTCTTTGTATAATGTATTGTAAGTTGTCAACTTCAACAGGAGTACCGTCTTCTGTATGCAGAGTGTCCCTTATAAGTCTCATTCCTCCAAAAACATAAGGGATATGAGAAACTGACCCTCCCCAGTTTATTTTTCTTTTTTGGTTCATATAACCAACAATCCCACCAAAATCATAAATTTCACCATTAATTGACAGCATTGTAACTAGCTGATTTTCACCAACAATATCACTGAACAACATTGTGACGCCTCCCGACATCCCTGTGCCATACCTGCTTGTAGAAACACCCATGCCTGTATTTCCAATATAGTTTAAACCAAATTTGGGTTTATACTCTTTTATGTCAAAAGAATCTTTTGGGAAAATAGAATCTTCAGGTTCTGATTTTAATTGCTTATCAACAATTGGCTCTAATTCTCTTTGTAAAGGAGGTAAAGTTGATGCGGTCATATCCATATTATCAGCACTAACTTTTACTTTTTCAAACTCTTCGTGTTTTGCCTTTAAAATGGAATATCTTTCATTGCTATAATAACTATAAGCAATCTCTCCACTTTCTTTAGCTATTGTTATTGCCGGAGAAAGATGGGTTATACCGCTTATACCTGTAAAATAATCAGTCAGCCTGTAAACACTGTTGTCTTCAAGGTCCAGAAAATAAAGATTTCTAAAACCGTCATTGTTTGATAGAAAATATATCCCATTTTCATCATCAGCATATAAAGGATTCAGGTTTTGAGACCCGGGGAAAATATCAAATATTTCAATAGTTTTCTCTGCAGACTCAATATCCATTATGGCAATGTTGAATTTGAAATTTTTCTCCAAATCCTTTTGTGATGTTTGCGGCCTGTCTGTTGCAAAAACCAAGTGTTTTCCGTCTTTTGACCAGTTAGCATGAATGTATGAGTATTTGTCATTTGTCAGCTTTGTGACTTCGTCAGTCTCAAGGTTTAGCATAAATAAGTCGGAAACCCCTTCCACCAAACCATTAAACACCAGGTATTTTCCATCCGGCGACCAACTTGGATTGTTCAGTGCCGGCACGCCATCAACACTTATTTCCTTATCTTTCTTCCACCAGTTTGTATGGGTTATTATAATTTTATTTCTACCTTGCTTAACAATAATATATGCAAACTTTTTCCCGTCGGGCGACCAGGTTCCTACTGATTCAAAAAAGTTAAAGCCGTCAATATCAGCTGATCTTGTTGAGCTGGTTAGCTTTCTTTTAATCTTCCCTGTTTTAGCATCAGCTAGAAAAAGATCAATTGTAAATAAGTCTTTTTCGGAGAAAAAAGCCACTAAGTCGCCATTTGGACTTAAAGAAGGCGAGATGTTTATCCTGCCTCCGTTATCTTCATTTACTAATTCTTTTCCAATAGCAATGTGTTTAAGACTGTCTTCAGCTAATGCGCTATAGTGAGTCTCAATTGCCTGTCCCCACATATTGGATACAGTTTTACCATTTAAGCCAATCACTCTTTCAATACCTCTTTCGTATCCAAACCTTGCTGTTTGTTTAAATAATGGAACTATCAGTGAGTCACCCCAGGTGCGTCCAATAAAAGCCACAAAGCTATGTCCGAAACGATAAGGATTATATCGGTAGCTCCTGCTCATATCACGAAGGGAGGGGAAGTTGTCATTATACCAGGCATCTCGCATTATCATAGAAGTGTGAGTGTCTATACTTCCTATTGATAAATATTCTGCCATCCCTTCAACAAGCCATAAAGGAAGGTTTCTTATAGAATTTAAACCTAATGAGTCGTGAATAAACATTGCCCTAAACTGAAAAACATGGACTAATTCGTGCCCGATTACATGATCAGTTTGAGCATTTGTTTCAAGTACAGGCATTACAACCCTGTTTCTTAAAGCCTCAGTAACTCCCTGTGTGCCTATGCTCACATTCCCGCTAACTGCTGTAGTCTGCTGAAAATCCGGATGATTTTCATATATTATAACAGGATTTTGAGTTTCAAAAGTGTCTTTGAAAATTTTTTGGTGTCTTATGAACCATTTTTCATAAGTGTTAGCGACAGAGTTTATTATTGAATCATTATCAAAATAATGATATAAATCAAAATTGGGAGTTTGGTATAATTTGTAATTAAATGTTTTATAACTTGGCTTATTTCTTCCAAAGTACTGTGCTTCAACAGTATTACTTATTGTCGTGATTAACAGAAAAAATATTAAGTATAATCTAAGGTTCTGAAAGCAAGGTTTCATAAAAAAGAAATAAATTAAATAATTATGTAATTACTTGACTAGTAGCGCTATAGCATCAAAAATCATTCCATTATTAATCATATTTGCTTATCGTATAACGTAATAAAATGATTAAATGTTCTGTGTGAAAACAATTTTGCAAAACGAAATTACTAATATATATCAAAAGATTTTGGATTTCTTTTGTTAAGTATTAATCGTGATTAATATTTTTTTTGAACATTAGTAATGATAAAAACATATTATTCGATTTTTTTTACAAAATTTGCATAAAAAATATAAATGAAGGATCTAGAACAATATTTTTCTCAGTTTCGCCGGAATATCATTGGTATTGATGCCGAATACCAAACGCCTTACGGTGTGCAAAAGATAATCTATGCTGATTGGATTGCCAGCGGAAGGCTATACAGGCCGATAGAAGATGTTATTTCCAATAAAATTGGGCCATTTGTTGGTAATACGCATACAGAAACAAGTGAGACAGGCACTTTAATGACCAATGCGTATTCATATGCTCAAAAAATCATAAAAAAGCATGTTAATGCCGATAACTCTGATGTGATTATTACAGCCGGTAATGGAATGACTGCTGTTATAAATAAGTTTCAAAGGATATTGGGTTTAAGAATATGCGGGAGCCTTAGCAAACGCCGGTGTCTTCAAAAGACAGACAAGCCTGTTGTTTTTATTTCACATATGGAACATCATTCAAATCATACTTCATGGTTTGAGACTATTGCTGATGTTGTGGTTTTGACTCCAAATGATGAGCTCTTGGTTGATAAGGAAGAACTTAGAAGGCAGTTGGAAAAATACAAGGATCGTACTTTAAAGATTGGTTCTTTTACTGCTTGTAGTAATGTAACCGGCCTCCATACTCCAATACATGAGCTGGCAAAGGTAATGCATGAATATGATGGTGTTTGCCTTGCTGATTATGCTGCATCTGCACCATACGAAGATATTAATATGCATCCGGCAGATCCTATGGAAAAGCTTGATGCTGTGCTTTTTTCTCCACATAAGTTCCTTGGAGGCCCCGGCTCATCAGGTGTCTTAGTTTTTGATTCATCATTTTATAAATCTGAAGTTCCTGATAACCCGGGAGGAGGAACTGTTGACTGGACTAATCCCTGGGGAGAATATAAATATATTGATGATATAGAAGCCCGTGAAGATGGTGGTACTCCCGGCTTTATCCAGGCAATGAGAATAGCATTATCAATCGAATTAAAGAATAAAATGGGTGTTGAAAATATTTTGGCCAGAGAAAAACAATTGCTCGAGAAAGCTTTTGCAGGCATGGACAAAATCCCGGGATTAAATATTCTTGCTAAACAACATAGAGAAAGATTAGGAGTGATTTCATTTTACTTTGAAAACATACATTATAATTTATTAGTAAAAATTTTAAACGATAGATACGGTGTTCAGGTTCGTGGCGGATGCGCGTGCGCAGGAACATATGGCCACTTTTTGTTGAATGTTGATTATAATCATTCAAAAGAGATTACAATGAAAATTAATACCGGTGACTTATCTGAAAAGCCCGGCTGGGTCAGAATGTCTTTACACCCAACAATGCTTGACGAAGAATTGGATGTTATTATTAAAGCTTTGCATGATATTTCAAAAAACATCAAAGAGTGGGAGAAAGATTATAATTATCTAACAAGGAAAAATGAGTTCAAGCACATAAAAGAAAGAGATCCAATGGAGATTATAAAGCCGTGGTTTGAACTTTAATTATCAGCTTTTAAAGTGTCTCTGAAGCAAGGATACCTGTGTTGTCATTAATCTTTTGTTGAAATCTAAATCAGAAGGATCAGAAAAGTCAGTTATTATAAGTGCCACATCCGACGATAATGAATCTTGCTGAATTTTCATTTCCAAAAAGCAGTCCTTAAGATTGTCATCTAACCAAACGAACTTAACTGATTCGTTTTCTTTATGTTGCACTAGTTGGGCTCTTTGTTCAGAGCCTTCCCACTTAAAAACATATATGTCATTATCAATATCAACTGAATCAGCAAACCATCTTGATAAACCCTCAGGTGTACTTATCATTAAGTATAATAACTTTGAGGATGTGCTGACAGGAAACTCCATCGAATACTGTTCAAACTTTGCCATATGATAGAATTTTAATCTCTATAATACTTCTTTGCAAGATACAAAAAATTAATAATAAAATTAATTAAAAAATATTTTTGTAATATTATATTAACGCCCTGTGAGAGTATTTGTTTAAAATGTCTAAAACTATGAGTTAACATTACAGATTTCAATAATAATTTTATTTAATTTCGCATCCGTAATTATGGAAAGATATAAAAAATACTATATTTATGTACTGCTTTTACTAGCAGTGTCTTTTTGGGGCGTATCCTATGTCTGGACAAAGATTGTCTTTGAGTTTTATGGCCCGGTAACGATAATGCTTATCAGGCTTATTATTTCTTCCGCAATAATTTTTGCAATTATTAAAATCAGAAAAATTGGGCAGAAGATTGACAAGAAAGACTATAAGGATTTTTTTATTCTATCATTTTTTACTCCTTTTTGTTATTTTATTGGAGAGAACTTTGGTTTGATGTATGTTTCTCCAACAGTTGCATCTGTTATTATAGCTACAATTCCTGTTTTTGCTCCTATTTTTGCTTTCATTGCTTTTAGGGAAAAAATTGGATTTATTAATGTTATAGGTTTCCTTGTTTCGTTTTTTGGTGTATTGGTTATGATTTTAGATGCTGATTATAAATTTACAGCATCCCCGCTGGGTATTGGGTTGTTGCTTTTTGCTGTGCTGTCAGCCTTGATAAATATTGTTTATCTGAAAAAACTAACACTTAAATACTCTTCAATAACTATTATTGCAGTGCAGAACTTCCTCGGGGGAATAATGTTTTTTATTGTTTTTTTAATACTGGATGTAAAAACATTCATAAGCACAAAACCTTCCTTAGAGGCCATTGGCGCTTTGATTGCTTTGGCGGTTTTTGGTTCTACCTTAGCATTTTTGTTTTATACATCTTCCGTAAGAAGGCTTGGAATTGCACGTTCTGCTATATTTACAAATCTTATTCCTGTTGTTACAACAATTTTTGCCCTGATACTTTTAAAAGAAAGTATCGATATGTCTAAAATAATTGGAATGCTTATAGTTATCCTTGGCCTTTTAATGACTCAAATATCGCATATCAGGAAAAAGCGTACTAAGTCATTATAAGTTATTTCTAAATTAATGAATAACAATAATAATCTTTGTTGTCCGGTAAAGATGACGAGATTTCTCCCTTCGGTCGAAATGACAGGACATCCATGGGTTTTTATCAGGATGGGGTTGGTGGCGACTTTGCCGCCACCAACCCCATCCTCTTCCAACATAAGTGCTTGTCATTCCGAACGTAACGAAGTGGAGTGAGGAATCTCGTTTTAAAACTGGCTCGTTATTTTCGATTTACCGGACAATAATGAATAATAATAAAGAAAATCAGGAAAAAATCTTCAAAAAATCATAAATAATTATCGGTAGTTTTA
>JAWOBS010000272.1:0-8322 GCA_046484145.1 Bacteroidales bacterium | reverse complement strand
GATCAGCAATGCTTTGAGCAAGAAAATCAGGATCATTTCTGGACGGCCCCTCAAGGTGGAATTTCACATTTGATTCCCGGGTATTAATGCCCATAAGATTCTTCATTGAATTGGTTAATGTTGTGGTAGAATGATGCTTTGCAATCGGAATATTGATAAAAACATCAACTTCGAAAAATTCCTTTACTATTTCCAACTCCCACGTAATAGCTTTAGCTCCTTCAACATCTGTTACCTTAACAAAATTCTCTTCGTCAAATTTAGAGGGAAATTTATTTACACTTATCATCCTGGTTTTTGAAATAATATCAGAATGCTCTTCTGCAATGGATGTCCTGTGCCAGTATGCAGAGTCGATATGCTGCAAAAAGACAATATCATCAGCTCCTGCATCAAAAGCCATTTTAACAACAGCAATGACCACTTCCGGATCGACATAAGCCCCTTTTTCATCAAAAGCCGAATTAACAAGTATTCCTACTGACTGTCCGGACTGAACAAATCTCTCCATCCCTCCAAGTTTTTCAACGGCAAGGACGGTATTGTCAAAAACATTTTCACCCTTAACTGCAACAATATCCGGTGCACGCCCCACCGAAACCAAGCTTAGCAGCATAAGAAAAATAAAGACTAATCTGTTTTTCATTGTTTTTTAGTTTTTTGTTTTATAAAAGGCTAATTATTATTAAAATTTCTGAAACACAAATAAAACTGAATCTTACTTTCTGAATTTTTTAACAAAATCATCAACTTCCGGGATTCCACCCTGATAGATCAGGTATCCGTTGTAGGGTTCCCGTTTAGTAATATCGTCATTCATTGGAGTAAGCATAATTTTCTTCACTTCCTCAAGATCGTTTGTCTGTCCTAAAGCCCATCCCAGTTTAATATATGCAACTTCCGGCAACAGGTTATCTGCCGGCACAACGCCAAGTGCCATAAGTTCACGGCCTGTTTCATAAACAAACATATGAGTATAGCCCCATAATGTTTGAACAGTCATATAAACAGCCACACCGGCTTTACGAGCTCTGTCAAAGGCGGGATAAAGAGGGATGTTAACATGGCCAAGGCCGGTTCCTGCAATTACAATCCCTTTATAGCCGTTATCAATCAAAGAATCAATAATATCAGGCATCATATTTGGGTAATAATAAACTATTGCAACTTTCTCTTCAAAATACGGGAATATTTTGGCTTTTCCTTTCTTTCTTCTTTGATTATAATCTTCCTTCATGTGAATAACACCGTCCCTGGTAACTCTTGCCAAAGGGATATCGCCTAATGTCCTGAAAGTACTTCTATAGGAAGAATGCATTTTTCTCACCCTTGTTCCCCTGTGCAAAAGAGCATAATCATCTGATGTAGGCCCAAACATACACACCATTACTTCAGCAATATCAGAATGTCCTGCAGTATAGCATGCATGCATTAAGTTTAGTGCTGCATCAGAAGAAGGCCTGTCAGATGACCTTTGCGAGCCAACCAAAACTATTGGCACAGGAGGATCCTGTATCATGTATGTCAAAGCAGCAGCAGTATGGTGAAGAGTGTCGGTACCATGACCAATCACAATACCGTCAATTCCATTTTCTATTTCTTTTCCAATAGCAACAGCAAGTTGTTTATATTGCTCCGGGCCCATATTTTCGCTAAAAACAGCAAACACCTTTTCCGTTGTCAAATTGCAAATATCAGCAAGTTCAGGCACAGCACCATAAAGCTCTCCCGGCGAAAATGCCGGAATTACAGCACCTGTCCTGTAGTCAAGACGGGATGCAATTGTTCCTCCTGTTCCGAAAAGCTTCACGCTTGGCAAGCCCTTGGTATAAGGAAACTCCTTTTCCGGAATTTTATAATTGGCTTTTTTGTAGCCGGTTTCTTCCATTTTAATTATTGTATCTATACTAATACCTACATTATAGCCTGTGGGTATTTTCAGTACAATATGTTTTTGATCATCATTTTCAGAGCGAGGCAAAACAGTGCCTACAAAGTTTCCCCTTGATGTTTCGATTTTTGTCTGGCCCCAGACCCTGACATTATACTTTTTAAGAACTTCTAGTGCCTTACCTTTATATCCCTGGAAAAAATCTTCTGTCATTATATTAAGCTTTTTGTTATAATATGTATTTATTATTTCCTTTATATTTTCGCAATAGTTTTTTTCAATTCCTTTAATGAAACATTCCCAACAGCATTTCTTTTTAACTGTCCCATTAACCATTTATCACGGGCATGTTTTTCATTAGAAATTTTTATTGTATTGAATTTTTTCAGTAAGAATGGAATATTTTCGACTATCTCTTGTTTGTTTATTGACTTAAACCCAATGCTTGTCAAAAGTGAATCAAAATCCATTTTAGGATGCTGATAGGCTATTTGTAATATTTGTTTAATAATATCAACCTCAAGTTTCCTGTCTTTAATATTTTTCAATAATTCAAATATTCTATCATAATTAAAATCGGCAGATGCCTCATAATGGCCTTCAACAAATTTCATTCTGTGTCCCAACAGCGTGCCGATAAACACAGGGCTATAGCCTAGCTCCTTAACTGTTTTTTTCAGCAAAGGAAACAGATTGTTCTTAAGAATGTATGTGTATGTATCTTCTGGAATTTGCCATTTCTTCATTTGCTTATAAGCTTCTATAGTAACCACCGGAAGCTTTTCACCCAGCTTTTTAATATGAGAATCTTTAAGAGGTATAGGTGCAGTGTCGGTATCCGGGTACATGCGGTCAGCGCCGGGCAAAACTCTTTCAAACATTGTGGTGCCGTCAGCAAATGATTTGCGAGTTTCATTTGGCACACCTTCAAAAGCCATTATGCATCGCTCTTCAATGGTTTCCAATGCTGTTTTTACATCATCTTTTTTGCCCCAGAACAATATCTGTGCATCATCAGCCTTACTTCCAAGAAGCTTTTTAATATTTGTAAATACTTCATCATTAACAATAGGCTTCAATTCCTCTGAATGAGTCATATTAGGTTTTTCTATGCATGCAATAACCTTAAGCCTGTCGCTTATTTCATCAGCGAAAACTTGCCCGGGCTGAGTAAAATGAGAAAGTATATTTTTAAACATTGGCAAGTTCACAGCATATAATACATAGCCATTCTTTTTAAGATCTGACAATGGTTTCTTTTTAAAATCATATGCCGTAGGATTAAGTTCTTTATAACTTATTTTCCAGCTGTCTTTTTTTGACTTGATCTTTTCACTGAGCTTCTCCCTGATATTTAGCAATGCCCACTGCCTGAAAGCTTCATTATGAGTAAGTTCCGGTATCCATTTTATATGCGCGACACCTTTTATTTCAACCCTAGTACCGCCTTTGCAACTAACATTCACATCCTGGCGTGCAGCACCAATACCGGTTCTAACCCTGTCCGTACTACGGTTTAGAAAACGTATAACCTGGCATGCTTCTGCAACCTCATCGGGGTTAATCATATCCGGATAAGTTACTGTTTCTATCAAAGGCATGCCCAACCTGTCAGTTTTATAAATTCTTGTATGCCCTATATCCGATATCTCCCTGCATGAATCTTCCTCAAGGCTTAATTGTATTAGCCTTACTTTTTTATTCCTTAATTCAATTTCACCTTCAACACCAATAATTGCTGTTCTTTGGAATCCTGTTGGAATGCTACCATCTAGATATTGCTTCCTGGTAACATGTATTTCTCCAACAATATTTAGTTTTTTCAGCAGTGATATCTCAATAGCAATATCCACAGCTTCTTTATTTACCGGAAAAGGAGGAGTGTCGTCAACTTCATAAGTGCAAGTTGTTCTATTGTTAATTCTATAAATTATTTCTTTTCTCGTTTTAAACTCCATCAGGGCTGTGCCATCATACTCACCCAGCTCGCTGAGTGTTGGCCTCATATGCCTGATTACCTCAGCATCAAATTGATCATCCTTTTGGTATATGCCGGCCGGACAATGACAAAATAATTTCTCCTTGGTTTTAAGCTGCTGGTGGACTTCCAGGCCTGACATGAACCCTATCCTGTCATAATCATCCTGAGTTGCTTGTTTTCTTCCCACATAACCTATTTCCTTACGTGTGTTTTTATAATTCTCTTGACTTTCAAGTTTCTTTTTCATCAGGGAATAAAAAGTTTAATGGTTAATTATATATTATTATTTCAAAATTTAAATATCAGTTACTTTTTTATTGTATATCACGTTTCTCTCTTTGAGATAGTCAATTATAAAAAAGAATGCCTCTTCATGAGCACCAATCAGTTCAAGCGGATAAACTCCTTTTTTGTCAAATATACCTTCAAGAACTAATTCTGCACAGGCAGTGGCTGTAAATCCTGTCGTTCTGGCCATTGAAGACAAAGCTGTCACTGTATCATACTCATCGTACAATTCATAAGTGATTCTCTTTTCCTTATTATCCAGTAATCCATCAATAATAATCCTCATTACAGTAAATTCATGTTCATCAGGCTCCAGTTTCCAGTTATCAATAAGTATCTTGCTGGTAAAATCAAGAGGACTCATTTCTGTATTATTAACAGAAACTGGATTGTCAGAAAAGAAACCCGCTTTTTTCAGAATTTTCATCAACTCAATATGGCCGGGATATCTCAGAGTTTTTTCTTTCATATTTGGAATCTTATCCAATGTATCAAGCAAAGACCTCAAGCCATCAGTAAAAAAAGCTTCCAGCGTACCAACTTTATCAAATTCCATCATCTCAACATCGCTCATCGCTGGTTTTACAAGAATTTTATCATTTTCTTTATACCTAGCCGGCCTGGTGTACTCTTCAATAACATCAACCGGAGAAAAAGGTGCTTTGTAATAAAAAGGATATCTTCTTTCTTTTGGCAAACCACCAACCACATACTCCAACGACTCGATTTTCATCTTTTCATTATAATAACCTGCAATAAGATTTGGCATGCCCGGAGCAACACCACAGTCTGCAATCGCCGTAACACCCTTTGATGCAGCCGCCTCTTTTAAATCCATAAAATCTTCAGGCATAAAGGAAATGTCAACTACATCCTTACCGGCTTCTATAATTGTTTTAAGAGTTTCATAACCCAAATGACCGGGAACAGCAGAAATGACAAAATCAAAATCCGATACCAATTCCGAAAGTGCTTTATTATCTGTCACATTGAATGTCCTGGTCTGAACCGGATAATTATCTGTTAGCATTTTTAATGCATTTTGATCTAAATCAACAGACGTAACCTTATTATTCTTACACAAATCAACAGCAATAGCTTTGCCAACCATTCCTGCACCTAAAACAAGTATTTTTTTCATATTTATTTTTTTTTGCAAAGTATAATTAGTTATGAATGATTCTTTGAACCTGACCCATCATCCGTCACTCATCACACATCACCCATCGCCAATCCAACTTTCTATAAAATTAATCATCGAATTTAAGAAAATTGTATTCACAATCTCAAAAAATGCCAAAATATTATATTTTATTAAGTTGTTTTTTTTAGTTACTTCCTTATAAAGGAGTTATTATAACAAGCATAAAACAAAAACAGGCCAATAATATTTTAAAAACATTTTTTTCGTTATTAAACTGAACTGAATTTGGTTAATTTTGTAAAGCATTCAATTGTTAATAATTCCGAAAGATGCTAAACCCGGTAAGCTCCAATGTCCTAAACTACAGGAAAAATGTTATTATTGCAATCATCATTTTCATTGCAATGATTTACACATTTCAGTTATTTTATATTCAAATCATTGATCATAGTTATAAAGCGTCCGCCAGCAGTAATATTACTAGACATATAACTCAATATCCGGCCCGAGGGCTAATATTTGACCGTAATGGCGAGCTTTTAGTCTATAATGAGCCTTATTATGATTTAATGGTTGTTCCGGCACAGGTCATAAATTTCGACACTCTTGAGTTTTGTTCATTATTGGGCATTGAAGTCAGGGATTTCGAAAGAAAAATTATTAAGGCAAAGGATTTTGCATCTCATCTTCCTTCTTTATTTGAAAAACAACTATCAAACGAGGATTATGCTATTTTAAAAGAAAAGCTATATAAATTCCCGGGTTTTTTCGTACAACCCAGGACACTTAGAAGATATTCAAGGCCAATTGCATCGCACACTTTTGGATATGTAGCTGAAGTTGGCCCGGAAATCGTAAAGGAAAACCCTTATTATAATCCACGTGATTATATTGGCATTAGTGGGCTTGAAAAGCACTATGAAGAAATTTTGAGAGGCGAAAAAGGAGTTAATATAATAACTGTTGATGTTTTGGGACAGGAAATGGGCCCATTTCAAAACGGCAGATATGATATTTCAGCAACAAAGGGAGCAGATCTTTACACTACACTTGATGCTGATTTGCAAGAATACGGCGAAAAATTAATGCAAAATAAAAGAGGTAGTATTGTTGCCATTGAGCCTTCAACAGGGGAATTGTTAGCTCTTGTTACCTCTCCATCTTATGACCCTAATTTATTAGTAGGCAGGGTAAGGGCAATGAACTTTAAGAAACTGCAAAATGACACTTTAAGGCCATTATTCAACAGGGCATTAATGGCTCAGTATCCTCCCGGCTCAGTTTTCAAAACTGTAAATACATTGGTAGGCCTTCAGGAAGGAGTTGTAAATACAAACTCAAAGTATAATTGTCCCGGATACTTCCGTGCAGGCCCAATTACAGTCCAGTGCCGCTATCATCCAAGCCCTGTAGATGTATATGAAAGCATTCAATATAGCTGTAATACGGCTTCAAGTATTATTTTCAGAAGTATTTTGGAAGAAACCGGACATAGTACAATTCAGGATGCCTTTGATGTTTGGCGAAAGCATGTTCTTAGTTTTGGGTTTGGGAAAGTGTTTAACAGTGACCTGGCATATGAGCTTCCGGGACAGATAGCATCATCTGATTACTACAATAAAATATACGGAGAAAGAGGCTGGCGTGCTCTTACGGTTATTTCCCTTGGAATTGGGCAGGGTGAAATAGGCACAACACCCGTGCAACTCGCAAACCTTTCTGCAGCTATTGCCAATAAAGGATATTACTACACACCACATCTTGTAAAATCTATAGGCACCATAGATAATCAAAATGAAAAATTCAAGAAAAAGAATGTAATTGAAATTGACACTGCACATTTTACAACAATGACAAAGGCTATGCATAAAGTTTCGGAAGAAGGTACAGCAAGGTTCTCAAAAGTTGAAAATGTTAGTATGGCAGCAAAAACAGGAACGGTTCAAAACCCTCACGGAGAAAACCACTCTGTTTTTATAGCTTTTGCCCCTGTGGAAGATCCGCAGATTGCATTGGCTGTTGTTATTGAAAATGCAGGTTACGGCTCAACATGGGCGGGGCCAACTGCCAGCCTTATGATTGAAAAATACCTGAAAGGTGAAGTTAACAGAAAATGGTACGAAGACAGGATACTTAATGCAAATTTTTTAAAAGCATTTCCTGACGAAGACCAGTAAAAAATATTACAAATATTTATAATAATGAAGCAACAGTTTTTTTATGACTTTAAAAACTTTGATAAATTAAGCGTTTTTATTTTTTTATTAATGGTTTTTCTGGGGTGGCTGAATATTTTTGCAGTTGGCTACAAAGGTGACTATCAGAGCATTTTTGACCTTAGCCAGAACTATGGAAAACAAATAATATGGATAATAATTGCATTGGTAATTGGGTTTGCTGCATTGCTGCTGGATGTTAAGCTGCTCCTAAGCTTTGCGTATCCAATCTATGTAATATCATTAATCCTGCTTATTGCCGTTTTATTTTTTGGAACAGAAATAAATGCTTCAAAATCATGGTTCCAGATAGGTGGCTTCAGTATACAACCATCAGAACTTGTCAAGTTTTCAACAGCAATTGTGTTAGGCAAATATATAAGTAACAATAAGCATAAACCTCTCACTTTTAAAATAAGGATTAAGCCTTTCATTATGCTCTTCATCCCTTTTGCATTGATACTACTGCAAAACGACATGGGAACAGCCCTTGTTTTTAGTGCTTTTATCCTTGTTCTATACAGAGAAGGTTATATCTCAGGCTCTTTAATGATATTATTTGCCTCTGCTATTGTACTGTTTATTTTTACATTAATTTTTAATGAGTTCTTTATTATTGGTGGCCTTGCAATTGCTGCAATTCTTACTGCAATTTTCCTTAGAAAAAAACAAAAGGAAATAATGTTAGTAATATTATTATTTTTTATCACCTCTGCTTATGTTTATTCTGTCAATTATACTTTTGAAAATTTCCTGCAAAAACATCAAAAAAACAGAATAGAAGTATTAATAGATTCAAGTA
>JAWOBS010000127.1:0-3044 GCA_046484145.1 Bacteroidales bacterium | reverse complement strand
CTACGGCAGCGGATACAAATACGCCCATGACTATAAAAATGCATTTGCGGCCCAGGACCATCTTCCTGAAAAACTGAAAGACACCCTGTTTTATCTTGCGGAAATCTATAAAGATGTTAGCCCAACTATATACATTGCTTTGACAAAAAGCCCTTTAACTCTCAAAGGGACTACAGTGCAATTGCTCATAGACAACCCTATTCAGCAGGAAGAAATCAGGGAAAAAAGGATGGAACTTCACAGCTATTTGAGGAAACAACTTAACAACTATTCTGTTAAAATATCAACGGAAATAAAAGAGAACAACAATAACAACAATGTCAAAAAAGCCTATTTACCTGAAGAGAAGATATCTTTAATGATAGAGAAAAAGCCCGAGGTGAAAAAACTACTGGATGACCTTGATCTGGAGATGATGTTGTAAGTGTTTATTGTTGTGACAATATATTTTGTGATTGTAATAAATTGAAATAGAGATAAATATTAATAATTCTAACAAAACTTAAGTTGAATAAATTTGTTTAATCATTAAAATTAAATTAAAAAAATTACTAAAACCAAAAGAATAAAACTATGAAGAGAATTATTTTTTTAATGCTAATGTTGTTCCCGGTTTTGCTAATGGCAAAATCAGGAAAACAAGAGATTGAATTTACGGAATACACTTTAGACAATGGCTTGCATGTTATCCTGCACCAGGATAATTCTTTGCCAATTGTTGCAGTTTCGATTACCTACCATGTAGGTAGTAAAAATGAGAAGGCTGACCGTACCGGTTTTGCTCATTATATGGAGCACCTTATGTTTGAAGGAAGTGAAAATATTGACAGGGGAGAGTTTTTTGAACTTGCCCAGGATGCCGGTGGAGTTATTAATGCATACACTTCACATGACAAAACCTTGTATTATATGCTGCTTCCCAGTAATCAGCTTGAGATGGGCCTTTGGATGGAATCAGAAAGGTTAATGCACTTGGTAATTGATGAGGAGGGTGTTGAAACCCAGCGCAGTGTGATAAAAGAAGAGAGAAGCCAGATGTATGACAACAGGCCTTACGGCGCAATTATGGAAGAGACCTTCCGCAGGGCATATAAAGAACATCCTTATAATTGGATGCCTATCGGGTCTGTTCAGTATATTGACCAGGCTACGCTTGAGGAATTCAGAGAGTTTCACAGTACTTTTTATGTTCCCGACAATGCAGTTTTAACAATTGCCGGAGATATTGATAAAAAAGAAACCAAGGAGCTTATTGATATGTATTTTGCCGACATTCCAAAAGGTGATAAGCCTATATACCGCCCTGATGTTGATGAACCACCATTAGGAAAAGAAATCAGGGATACTGTTTATGACCCTAATATTCAAATGCCGGCAGTTATACAAGCATATAGAATTCCCGGTATGGGAGAGGATGATTTTTATGCTTTAGATATGCTAACTACACTTTTATCCAGTGGAGAGAGCTCAAGAATGTATAAAAGTATTGTTGATGAACAAGAAAAAGCACTTGTCGTTCAGAGTGTGCCTTTTCAGCTTGAGGACCCCGGCCTCTTCCTGGTTTTTGGTGTTGTGAATATGGGTGTTGATTCCGAAAGCCTTGAAAAAGCTATAAATGAGGAAATTGAAAAAGTAAGAAAAGAAGGCCTGACCGAACTGGAATTGCAAAAGCTTAAAAACAACAAGGAATCTTCTGCAGTATACAACTATGCTTCACTTGACCGCCTTGCTGATAATCTTGCAAATTATCACATTTTCTTCGGTGATGCAGATCTTATTAATACCGAAATTGACAGGTATATGAATGTTACCATTGATGATATTCTTAGAGTAGCAAATGAATATCTTGTTCCTGAAAACAGGGTGGTTATTTATTATCTGCCGGAGAACTAATTGCAAGCTTTTAATTATTGTGAAATCATAAAAAAAACGTAAAAATGAAATTAAAACTTTATATATCCGTATTGCTTAGTGTTTTTGTAAGTGTGTCAGCGTACACACAGATTGACAGAAGTGAAAGGCCTGAGCCGGGCCCTGCACCGGAAATTAACATCCCCGTAGCTGATGAGTTTGAGCTTCCTAACGGGCTTAAGGTAATAGTTGTTGAAAATGACAAGCTGCCAAGAGTTAGTTATAATTTAAGATTAGTGAATGATCCTGTTTTAGAAAAAGAAAATAAGGGTTATGCAAGCCTTGCAGGCCAAATGCTTAGAAATGGAACGCACAATATGTCAAAAGAAGAAATTGACGAAGCAATAGATTTTATTGGTGCTAATGTTACTACCCACTCCAGGGGCTTTTTTGCAACTTCACTTAGCCGTCATAATGAAGATCTTTTAAAAATTCTTTCTGATATAACAATTAATCCCTCATTTCCTGAACAGGAATTTGAAAAATTGAGAAGCAGGTCTATTTCTAATATTGCTTCTCAAAAAGGAAGCGCTGATTATATGATGGGACTTTTGAATAAAAAGCTTGTTTACGGCGAAGATCATCCTTATGGTGAATCGGAAACTGAAGAAACCCTTTCCAACATAACTGTTGAGCATTGTAAAGACTACTATCAAAGCTATTTTAAGCCAAATGTTGCTTATCTGATTATTGTCGGTGATGTTAAAACAAAAAAGGTAAAGCGTTTAATTAAAAAATATTTTGGAGATTGGGAATCAGGCGATGTTCCACAGCATGATTATGAAGAAGCAAGGCCTCCGCAACAGAGAAAAGTTGCTGTTATTGACAGGCCTGAGGCTGCTCAAACAAGCCTGAAAGTTGCATATCCCATTGAACACAAGCCAAATGATAAAGACCGTATTGCAGCGAGTGTTATGAATACATTGCTTGGTGGAGGTTTTTTCAGGCTGAATGAAAATCTACGTGAAGAGCATGGCTATACATATGGTGCTTATTCAAGCTTAAACAGGGATAACCTTATCTCTTCATTTAGCATTTCCACTGAAGTAGGAACAGAAGTAACCGACAGTGCTGTGCAGCAAGTGATTAATGAAATGTATAGATTGGTGCATGAGCCTGTTGATGAAAATGAA
>JAWOBS010000090.1:0-5991 GCA_046484145.1 Bacteroidales bacterium | reverse complement strand
CCGCAAAACCGGCCGAGCCAAAGATGCAGCTAAGCTTGACTTGAATAATTTGCCTGATCTTCTAACCGTCCGAGAAGTGGCTGATTTACTGTCTGGTATTTTTATATGCTCCAAAGCCTGATGGCGGCGGCCACTATTATCGCCGTGCTGATTGTCCTGCGATTTGAACATCCGTTTATAATCGGCTCGCTGGGAAGCACTGCCTTTACCGTCTTTGCAATGCCCAACAACCGCACCGCCTGCCCGCGCAGCGTACTGGGCGGGCATTTCAGTGGACTGCTTTGCGGCCTGCTGCTGTCTATCATTCCTTTATTTGAAATTCCAATTTGATGAATTAAATGCTGCTAATATAATTCCTGAAGAATTTCAAAATATTGAAGATGAACTTCAGATACTTGAAAATGCCGAAGAGATTAAAATAAATTTCGAAAAGGCGCATTACCTGCTTGAAGATTCCGAATTAAATGTGTCTGCTGTTATTAGTGATGTTAAAAATCTTATATCTGCAATTGAGAATGTTTCTGCTAAATATAAAGATCTTTCTGACCGGCTAAAATCATGCATTATTGAAATACAAGATATCAGCAGGGAAATACACCAATATTCAGAGGAAGTAAATATAGATCCCGAAAGAACCTTGCAGCTTAAGGAAAGGCATGATTTGGCCAATAAACTTATGTTAAAACATAATGCAAGTGACTATGAAGAGCTTGTGCAAATCAGAGATAACTTTAGTGAAAAACTTAATCTGCTTGACAGCCTTGAAAGCCTGATTCAGGAAAATGAAAAGGAAATAGAAAGTATTGAGAAGAAGCTTAGTATAATTGCTGATAATATTTCTGACAACAGGCAAAATGCCATTCCAAAAATGGAAAAAGAGATATTAGCTTTGTTGAAACAACTTGGAATGCCGAATGCTAGGTTCAAAATAGATATGTCAAATGCGGGTAAATTAAATAATAACGGCAAGAATAATTTGTCATTTTTATTTAATGCAAACCTGGGCGGTGAATTGAGAGAAATTGCTAAAGTTGCCTCAGGGGGAGAGTTGTCGAGGTTGATGCTTAGTATTAAATCAATGATCTCTCGTAAAAACCTACTTCCTACTATTATTTTTGATGAAATAGATACCGGCATCTCCGGAGAAATTGCAGCTGCAATGGGAGATATATTAAGCCGTATGTCAAAATCTATGCAGGTTATTGCTATTACCCACCTGGCACAGATAGCAGCCAGGGGAAAAGAACACCTCTTGGTATATAAAGTATCTGAACAGAATAAAACAAAAACACTTATAAAACAGCTGAAAGATAGCAATAGAATTAATGAAATTGCTGTGATGCTGGGAGGCAGAGAACCAAGTCCCGGAATGATAGAAACTGCTAAAGAGTTAATTTCGGGAAATATTAATTAGTTTAATGCGCTATTTTCCAATAGCCTATTCACGATTATTTATAAAATCATAAATATTATGAAATCAAATATTTTAAAAGGTAAAAAGGGTGTAATTTTAGGTGCACTGGATGAAAATTCTATTGCATGGAAAGTAGCCCTTAAAGCAAAAGCTGAAGGCGCTGATTTTGTCTTGTCAAATGCTCCAATAGCTCTCAGGGCTAAAAAGATCTTCGAGCTTGCTGAACAAACTTCCTCTGAGGTTATACCGGCTGATGTCACACAAGTGGACGAACTGGAAAATCTTATTGAGGAAAGCATGAATATTCTTGGTGGTAAACTGGATTTTATTCTTCATAGTGTTGGAATGTCGCCTAATGTTAGAAAAGGACTGCATTATACAGAACTTGATTATAATTATCTTATCAAAACACTTGATGTGTCTGCAATTTCTCTGCATAAACTTTTGCATGTAGCCTATCATATGGATGCTATCAATGATTGGGGCAGTGTAGTAGCTCTCTCGTATATAGGTTCCCAAAGAGCATATTCTTCTTATAGCGATATGTCACAGGCCAAAGCAATGCTGGAATCGATTGTTCGTAATTTTGGCTATCATTATGGTAGAACAAGAAAGGTTAGAATTAACTCAATTTCTCAATCACCCACCATAACAACTGCCGGTACAGGAGTAAGTGGCTTTAAATCTTTTTATGCATATGCAAATAGCATGTCTCCATTAGGAAATGCTTCTTCTGAAAGTTGTGCCGACTATTGTGTGATGATGTTTTCTGACTATACGAAGATGGTAACTATGCAGAATTTATATCATGATGGAGGTTACTCAACTATGGGTATCAGCGACGAAGTTATGGAGAATTGTTTTGTTTGCGATGAACAATGTAAGGCAAAGCAAATAGCGAAAATAAACAAATCTAAATAAGTGATTAATTGTCGTTTATACACATATTTAAATCCAAAACACAAAAAAGGTTGATTTTTGTTATATTTTTCTATCTTTGCTTTTCGTTATGGAACGGTGTTTTATATAATGGTATTGACTTTCAGCAAATTAATTATAAAAACTTTTAAATCTAATAAAAATGGAAGATAATAAAAATCTTAAAAGCGGGGAATTTCTGGTAAAAGAAGTTGATGCAAATGATATTTTTATTCCCGAAGAATTTAATGAAGAGCAAAAAATGATTGCTCAATCTTGTCGCGATTTTATTGAGGCTGAGGTGCATCCTAATTTGGATAAGTTAGATACCGGCGATCGCGAATTAATGAAGACAATCCTTAAGAAATCGGGAGATCTTGGTTTAATGGGTATTTCTTTACCCGAAGAATATAACGGTTTTGGGCAATCTTTTGTAACTCAAATGCTTGCTGCTGAGGTTGTTGGCGCTGCTTATTCTTTTTCAGTTGCTTTTATGGCTCATTGTGGTATTGGTACTTTGCCTATAATGTATTATGGAAATGAAGAACAACGCCAAAAGTATGTTGCTAAACTTGCTACCGGTGAATTACTGGGAGCTTACTGCCTCACTGAACCGGGTGCAGGATCCGATGCAAACTCCGGTAAAACAAATGCTACTCTTAGTGAAGACGGAAAACATTATATTTTGAACGGACAGAAAATGTGGATTACTAATGCAGGCTTTTGTGATACACAGGTGGTTTTTGCAAAAATCGATAACGACAGGATTTTAAGTGCGTTTATCGTAGAAAGTGCATGGCCGGGTGTTGTTATTGGTCCTGATGAACACAAAATGGGTATAAAAGGATCTTCTACTGCTCAAATTTATTATAATGATGTTAAGGTTCCTGTTGAAAATCTTATTGGTGAAAGAGGAGAGGGGTTCAGGATTGCCTTAAGTATTTTACATATGGGCCGTATGAAACTTGGAGCCAATGTTATTGGTGCTGCTAAGCAAACCATCAGCGATTCTGTAAGGTATGCAAATGAGAGAAAACAATTTGGGACCCTAATTGCTAATTTTGGGTCTATTAAGCATAAATTGGCAGAAATGGCTATCAGGACATATGCTCATGAGTCTGCAATATACAGGGTTAGCAGGGATATTGATATACTTATGGATAATTATAAATCCGAAGGTTGTGATATTGGCAGAGGTTCTATTGATGCTATTAGTCATTATGCAGTTGAAGATGCTATTCTTAAAGTGTGGGGATCTGAAATGCTTGACTATGTTGCTGATGAAGCTGTTCAAATTCATGGTGGAATGGGTTATTCTGCTGAGATGTCGGCTGATAGAGCATATAGAGATTCACGAATCAACAGGATTTTTGAAGGTACAAATGAGATAAACAGATTATTGGTTGTTGAAGCTGCAACAAAGAAAGCTAAAAAAGGTGATTATGACTTATATGAACCGGCAGAAGAGCTTTATAATAATCTTGATAAAATTACTGATGGTGCTACAAATAATGAATCATATTTTGATGAAAAAATCAGGTATGTGAAGAATATGAAGAAATCTGTAATGCTTTGTATTCACAGTGCAATAAAAGTATTCGGAAGAAAATTCATGAATCAGCAAGAGGTAATTAATAATATCTCTAATATGATAATGGAGACTTATATTGCAGAATCTTTAATATTAAGGGTGCAAAAACTTGAAAATATTAAGGGAAAGAATAGTATCAACAGAGATATCGTTGATGTATTTGTTTATGATGCTGCGAATAAAGTAGCTAAAAATGCAAAAGATGCTGTGTTCTCAATGGCAGACGAAGCGGAAAGCAATAAACTTGTTATAGCTATTGAAACTTTAGCTAAAACAAAAGGTGTTAATGTTATGGAAGCCAGGCGTCGTATTGCTGATAAGATAATTGAAGATAATCAGTATAATTTCTAGTATTTAGAAAGTTTTATTTAACAAAAAAGGCTGCTTCGTTTAATAAGCAGCCTTTTTTTATGGTCTTAAGAATTTATTTCTTTTCTTTTTGAACCGTTTTTGGGTTTTGTTTCTTCTTTTTTCCGGTTTCAATTACTATATGTTCTTCTTCTTTATTATAATTTATATGAATGACATCACCGGGTTTAACATTTGATTTAATAATCTCTTCAGCTAATGGATCTTCAAGGTACTTTTGAATAGCTCTTTTTAAAGGCCTCGCACCGAATGATGAATCCCAACCCTTTTCTGCAATGAAATCTTTTGCTTCATTAGATAATTCAACACTAAATCCAATATCATCAATCCTTTTATACAATATTTCAAGTTCAATGTCGATGATTTTAAAAATATGTTCTTTTTGAAGTGAATCAAAAATAACCACATCATCAACCCTGTTTAAAAATTCAGGTGCAAATGTTTTCTTAAGAGCATTTTCTATAACACTTTGGGCATAACTTCCGCTCCTGTCTTGTTTTGCCTTAGTATTAAAGCCAACACCTAATCCGAAATCTTTAAGCTGTCTTGAACCAATGTTAGATGTCATAATAACAATGGTATTTTTGAAATCCACCTTACGTCCCAGACTGTCAGTAAGTACACCATCATCGAGTAGTTGCAGCAATAGGTGGAAAACATCAGGATGTGCTTTTTCTATTTCATCCAGTAACAACACAGAATAAGGCTTTCTTCTAACTTTCTCAGTAAGTTGCCCACCTTCTTCATAGCCTACATATCCCGGAGGAGCTCCTATGAGTCGGCTTACGGCGAATTTTTCCATGTATTCACTCATATCTATCCTGACAATAGCATCATCAGAATCAAACAAGTTTTTTGATAATATCTTTGCTAAATGCGTTTTACCAACCCCGGTAGGCCCAAGGAAAATAAAAGAACCAATAGGCTTGTTAGGGTCTTTTAATCCTGCCCGGTTTCTTCTGATTGATTTTACAACTTTGTTAATAGCAGGGTCCTGGCCGACAACAAACTTCCCAAGATCCTTTTCCATGTCAATAAGCTTCTGGCTTTCATCCATAGCAATTCTTTGCACAGGCACACCAGTCATCATTGCAACAACCTCAGATACATTATTCTCTCCAACCATTTCACGGTGCAATTGCGATTCTTCCTCCCATATCCGCTTTTCCTTGGTAAGTTTTTCATTCAATTCCCTTTCCTGATCTCTAAACTTAGCAGCTAGCTCATATTTCTGACTCTTAATAGCTTTAGTTTTTTCGTCTCTTACTTCATCAATCTTAGCTTCAATCTCAATAATATTCTTAGGTACTTTAATATTTGTTATATGAACTCTTGAACCGGCCTCATCAAGTGCATCAATAGCTTTATCAGGCAAACAGCGGTCGCTGATATATCGGTTTGTCAGCATAACACAAGCATCTATAGCTTCTTCAGAGTATGTAACTAAATGATGATCTTCATATTTTTGCTTAATATTATTTAAAATCTCAACAGTTTCCTCAACCGATGTGGGATCAATAATAACCTTCTGGAATCTTCTCTCCAAAGCTCCGTCTTTTTCTATATGCTGACGATATTCATCTAATGTTGTAGCACCAATGCACTGAAGATCTCCTCTTGCCAGGGCGGGTTTAAACATATTTGAAGCGTCCAGCGAGCCTGAGGCACCACCGGCACCAACAATTGTATGGATCTCATC
>JAWOBS010000187.1:0-2669 GCA_046484145.1 Bacteroidales bacterium | reverse complement strand
ACAGTAACAATACCGCATTTAGGTTTAGATCCATTATTCAACTTAACCACATAAATATAACTTCCTGCTGGAACTATATTATTCTGTAGGTTTGTTCCGTCCCATGGGTCATTACCAGGCTGACCAACATAAACTACCTGGCCCCAACGGTTAAATACCTGAACCTGGTATTTATTGAAAAGTGCGAGGTTTTCAATAATCCATTCATCATTATTATCATCTCCGTTAGGCGTAAATGCATTGGGTATCCTCAGGCATTCTTCCGGAACATCAACAAGTGATATTGTTTCCAGTTCATAGGTACAACCATTGGCATCTTCAATCAGGATGAGGTAGGACCCTTCGTATAAGTCATTAAAATAAGGAAGATTGGATGAAAAATCATCCCGGAAAAATGTGTAAGGTTCAGTTCCACCCTGTACATTGAGCTCAATATAACCATCATTATTTCCGATACAACTTGGAGACTGATAGACATAATCTGCTGTCAGGGGTGCGGGTTCAAAAATATTGACACTTGTATCAACAGTACATCCCTCACCATCAGTTATAATAAGCTTATATTGTCCGGGCATAAGGTTTGTTAATGTAGTATTTGTGGTGGTGTTTCCATTGAAATTCCATTCGTAATAATATGGAAGGGTGCCGCCTGATGCGCCGGCACTTATTTGTCCATCCTGATAACCATAACAGGAAATATCTCTTTTTATCACTTCTGGAATGATATGTTGCTCAGGCTGATCAATGAACACACTGTCAGAATTTTGACATCCATTAATATCTGTAACTACAACCGTGTAATACCCCGATGGTTGATCCATCAATGAATCCTGTGAAGCCAAGCCATTCCAGTCAAAAGAATATGGAGAGGTTCCTCCGTCCGTGTGTTTGGGCAGCCATACTCTTTGACAAGTTTTGGACTGTGTGTCGGCTTTTTGTGCGACTTGGCAATGTGTATGGTTGCGTGTCTCGTCCTGAATTTAGTTTACACTTTTTAATTCTTAATCCTGTTACAAATTTACATTTTATTTTTAATCCTAAATACTGTTTACACTTATTTTTAAATCTCTCTTTGTGGAGTGAAGCGTAGCGAAACGGAACAAAGAGAGATTTAAAGTTCGCAAAGCTCCTCTGCTGGCTCCATTTCTTTCTTTTTTGAATAATAATTTTTCCATCTTCTTTTTATTTCTCCTTCTTTAAAATGAGCCTCATAAGGCGTTAGATAATCAATACTTCCGTGAGGTCGCTGATGATTATAAATACTTATTGCTCTTGAAACAGCCGTTACGGCTTCTTTATAGTTTAAATGTACTTTTTCTAAAAGCTCATCTTTTAATATCCCGTTAACTCGCTCTGCTATTGCATTTTCTCTTGGATCTCCATTTTGGGTCATACTTATTTTGATGAAATTATCTTTCAAAATTTTTACATAATCTGAACAACAATACTGAGAACCCCTATCTGAATGATGAATTAATCTACCAAGTACAGGATTGTTTCTCAATGCCATTTTTAAAGCTTCTATACAGCCTTCTGCTGCTAAATTAAGTGAAAGGTAAAATCCAACAATCTTTCTACTATAAGCATCGGTTATAAGGCTCAAATAGCAAAATCCATTACCAACAATAATATAGGTTATATCGCTTACCCATAATTGATTAGGGGCTGTTGGGTAAAATTCTTCTATTAAATTTGGATACTTTCGCATCCAATGGTCCGAAAATGTTGTTATTGGCTTTCTTCTCTTCCTTTTTCTTACTAATAAATTATTTTCAGACAGCAAGTTAAAGAATGCATCTCGACCTATTTCAATATGATGATTTGACATAAATGGTTCGAGCTTATGTAATAGTTTTCGCCCTCCAAGTCGTTTCTGATTTTTTCGTATTTCTAAAACTTCTTTTATCAGAAAATCATATTGTAATGATGTTTTTTCTGACTGTTTCTTTTGTTGATAATAAGCCTGACGACTATAACCAAGCAATGAACATAGAGCAGTTTTACTGCGGCTTTCTCTTTGTTCTACTTTCATTATTGCTTGGTGCCAAACTTTTTTCGCAGTTCTATTCCTGTATGCTCCTCTGATAGGTTGAGCATTTCTTCAAGCAGTTCATTTTTTAACTGACTTTTTCGTAAGGCTTGTTGCAAGACCTTTACTTCATTGGAAAGTTTTACTTCTTTCTTGCCTGTTAACTTTTCTTTTCTTCGCTTTTGTTTTTCTCTCCAATTGGGTAAGCGACCTTGATATTTTAAAACCCAGTCGCAAATACTTCGTGATGGAACTCCATACTTTTTTTCAAGAGCCCGATAACTGATGTCGCCTGTTAAATATTCGGCAACAATTTCTTCTCTGTTTACTTCTTTTTTGTCCATAATTGTGCGGTTAAATTTACAAATTTATTGTAAACTTATTTTAGGACAAGACACCGCTAATTTAATGATGTTCAGTTTAATTACCAAATCTGCCGCCGCATGGTGTATGACCGCCTGTTGGGGCATCGTGCTTTTCATTCTTTTGCTTTCTATCCACAGTGTCAACCGGTTAAGAAGTCCATATTTGTCCGTTCGTGTCATTTTATTTTTTTCAGTCGGGCGAGGGGCATTTTTGAAAATTTCTTTCCCCGGGTTGGGTAGGCACACTTTTTGGCTGGCTTTGGTTTGCAGGGTGG
>JAWOBS010000163.1:0-8707 GCA_046484145.1 Bacteroidales bacterium | reverse complement strand
TCCTACAACGGGTGCTCCAAAGGGCGTTATCCTGAGGCACAAGAATATACTAAGCAACTGTAAAGCAGTTTCACATATACCGCCATTCGGCCCGAAACACAGGGCTATGAGCTTTTTGCCTCTCTGTCACATATACGAAAGAATGATAAATTATATGCTTTTATATAAAGGCTTATCGATATACTATATTTCCAATATGGGCCTGATTGCAGACAGCTTAAAGGAAGTTCACCCTCATATATTTTCTACCGTGCCACGCTTACTGGAAAAAGTGTATGATAAGATAATTATGAAAGGAAGAGCCTTAAAAGGAATAAAAAAATCCATTTTCTTTTGGGCAAATAATGTTGCACTTAAGTATGATATTGGCAAAGAAAAGAGAAATCCAATATATGGATTGAAACTTAAAATTGCACGTAAACTGGTTTTAGATAAATGGAAACAAGCATTGGGCAACAACCTGGATATTGTTGTTAGTGGTGGTGCTGCATTACAACCAAGGCTAAACAAAGTATTCTGGGCTGTTGGCCTTAGGATATTAGAAGGTTATGGATTAACAGAAACATCACCTGTAATCGCCGTTAGCGATTTTAGCCCTAATGGAATAAAATTTGGCACAGTAGGCCCGGTTTTAAAAAATACTGAAGTAAAGATTGCCGATGATGGTGAAATATTAGTTAAAGGGCCGGGAGTTATGATAGGTTATTATAAAGATGAAGCACTAACAAAAGAAGTAATTGACGAAGATGGATGGCTACACACAGGCGACATTGGAGTTATTGAGCCAGGGGGACAGCTAAAGATAACAGACAGAAAAAAAGTAATATTTAAAACCTCTTTTGGAAAATATATTGCTCCGCAAATTATTGAAAACAAGTTTAAAGAATCTCCATTTATTGACCAGATGTTGGTTATTGGTGAAAATCAAAAATTTGCTGCTGCATTATTATCACCTGATTTTAATCACTTAAAATCCTGGTGCAATATAAAAGGTATTCCCTATACATCAAATGAAGATATGATTGCAATGCCAAGAATCAGAAAAAGATTTCAAAAAGAAGTAACCCATTATAATACTTTTCTTGGTGATTATGAGAGAATAGTAAAGTTTGAGATTTTGGATCATGAATGGTCAGTTGAGGCAGGGCAACTCAGCGCAACCCTTAAACCCAGGCGTTCTCATCTTTTCAAAGAATATGCTAATATTATTGACAAAATATTCTCAAGAGAAAATAATAAATAATAAAGGTTTTCCTGCTTTGGTTAAAAGCGCTAAGAAAACAATCTTAGCGCTTTTATTATGCATCTTTAATTGACAAATTTATCCTTTTCCTGTCGACATCAACACTAATTACTTTCACTGATACTTTCTGATTAAGATTTAGCACTTCTGCAGGATCTTTGATAAACTGATCCGCTATATTACTAATATGCACTAATCCGTCCTGGTGTGCACCAATATCGACAAAGGCGCCAAAGGCTGTAATATTAGTGACAATCCCGGGCACTATCATACCCTCTCTAACATCATGTATTGAATTAATATTTTGATCGAACTCAAAAACATCAAATTTCTCCCTGGGGTCTCTTCCAGGCCTGTCCAACTCAAGCATTATATCCTGCAATGTAGGCATACCGATTTTTTCAGTAACAAACTCTTCAAGTTTTATCTGCTTTCTTAATGATTTATCCTTAATCAGGTCATTTATTGAAGCCTTCAATTTGGCAGCCATTTTTTCAACGATATAATATGACTCTGGATGGACAGCGCTTTTATCTAAAGGGTTATCAGAAGCGGCAACTCTTAAAAATCCGGCAGATTGCTCAAATGCCTTATCTCCAAAACGAGGAATTTTCTTAAGAGCTTTTCTGTTTTTGAACGGGCCTTGTTGATTCCTGTGATTAACAATTTTCTCTGCCAGAGATGGCCCCAAACCGGCAACATAGGTCAATAGTTCTTTACTTGCAGTATTTATTTCAACACCAACAGAGCTAACACAACTTACAACTGTATCATCAAGGCTTTTTTTAAGCTCTTTCTGATCAACATCATGCTGATACTGGCCAACGCCAATAGATTTAGGGTCGATTTTAACCAGTTCGGCCAAAGGGTCTGCCAGCCTTCTGCCGATACTAACAGCACCTCTCACAGTAACATCATAATCAGGAAACTCCTCTCTTGCCACAGGTGAAGCAGAATAAACAGAAGCTCCACTTTCATTAACCATAACCGCAATTATGTCTTTATCGAAACGGATTTTTCTAATAAAGTTTTCCGTTTCACGCCCGGCTGTGCCATTTCCAATAGCTATTGCTTCAATATCATAAGCACTAACTAAAGACTGAATTTTTGCTGCAGCCTGCTTGCGCTCATTCTGAGGCGGGTGAGGATATATGTTTTCATTATGCAATAATTTACCCTGACGATCGAGGCATACTACTTTACAACCTGTTTTAAAGCCGGGGTCTAAAGCCAGAATATTCTTTTGTCCCAGAGGTGGAGAAAGCAATAATTGACGCAAATTATCGGTAAAAACTTTTATGGCCTCACTATCAGCACGTTCCTTAAGCATGCTTCTGATTTCATTTTCTATAGAAGGGGCCATTAATCTTTTATATGCATCTTTTACTGCCATAGCAACTTGTTCAGCGGCTTCATTATCGGCTTTCAGGAAAAAGCGGTCTAAAATATCCAGGGCGCTATCTTCATCGGGACTGATACTTACCTTCAAAAAGCCTTCCTTTTCGCCGCGAAACATTGCAAGTAAACGGTGAGACGGTGATTTTCGAATTTTTTCAGACCATTCAAAATAATTCTCATATTTTCTGCCGTCTTCTTCTTTACCTTTTACATTTTTACTGGTTATAGCAGCTTCCCTTTCAAAGAGATTTCTTATGGCCGACCTAGCCTTGGCGCTTTCATTAACCCATTCAGCAATAATATCCCTTGCGCCGGCTAATGCTTCTTCGATAGAGGTAACTTCTTTTTCATCATTAATAAATGAAAGTGCTTTTTCCTCAATATCCATACGCTGTTGAGACATGATAATCCTGGCAAGTGGTTCGAGGCCTTTAGCTATGGCAACTGTAGCCCTGGTTTTTTTCTTAGGCTTATACGGCAAGTACAAATCTTCTAGCTCGGCCATTGTTTGAGCTGCCAATAGTGCTTTTTCAAGCTCAGCTGTTAAAAGTTCCTGCTCTTTTATTGAAGATAGTATTGCATCCCTCCTTTTATCCAACTCCTGCAATTGCTTATACCTGTCACGAATTGTGGTGATTTGAATTTCATCCAACGAACCTGTTAGCTCTTTCCTGTACCTTGAAATAAATGGCACAGTAGCTCCGGAATCAAGAAGCTCAATAGTTTTACTTACCTGCTGAGATTTTACACCAATCTCTGTGGAAATAAGATGTGAATATTCATTCATAACCAAAAATTTAGGCAAAAGTAATAATAAAAATATGGATATAATTAAAAGGCAAACCTTAATTGCCGTTTGAGATTAAAGGACTTTCTGTGATAATCAGTATATCCATGTTCAGAAATTGCATCACAGTGCTGAGGAGTAGCATAACCTTTATTCCTATACCAACAATACTGGGGGAATTCTTTATGAATATCTTCCATATATTTATCTCTCCATGTCTTGGCTAATATTGATGCAGCGGCAATTGACATATACTTTCCATCACCTTCAATAATGCATTCGTGCGGAATATTTTCATAATTAGAAAAGCGATTTCCATCAACTAATAACAAACCGGGAACACTGGAAAGGCCTTTAATTGCATTATGCATAGCTTTAAAAGTTGCATTTAGAATATTTATCTCATCGATTATTCTATTATCAATCATTTGTACAGAAAAAGCAACTGCATGCTCTTCAATAAGAATTCTTAATGATTCGCGTTTTGCTGCACTTAATTTTTTGGAATCATTTAACTCTAATGAAATATCCCTGGGGAGATTTTTTGGCAGGATAACAGCAGCCGCTACGACAGGCCCTGCAAGACAACCTCTGCCTGCTTCATCTATACCTGCTTGTGGAAACAGATTTGAGTCAAAATGAGTTTTTAATAATTCTTTTTTACTCATACCCGTTTAATTAGAAACATCATTAAACAATTTCAAATAATAATCCTTTTGTGAATCGAAAGAGTAATGGTCAATTACTGTTTGCCGACCGGCACTTCCCAATCGCTTTCTTAACTCATCGGACTCAATCAACTTACTTAGCTTTTCTATCCATTCATTTTCATTATCAGCCAAAAAACCATTAACTCCATCATCAACAATTTTCGTATTAACTCCTACCGGAGACATAACTGCCGGTATTTCAAGTGCCATATACTGCAAGCCTTTAAAGCCACATTTACCTTTTGCCCAATCATCATCAGGAAGAGGCATTATACCAATATCAACATAATTCAAATCCCTTACTTCGGATTCCTTTTTCCATGGGATATTTTCTAAACCCGGCAATTCAGAGTAAAAAGGAACATCTGAAATAACACGGAAAGTCAATTTATCTCCATACATACTCTGCAATTTTGTTAAAAAAGGAATAGCATGTGCAAAATGCTTTAAGGTAGTTGATGAACCTGTCCAGCCAATACAAATCTTGCTATCCTTTTCTTTTGGCAGCGGTTTATAATAATCTGTATCTAAAGTTGTTGGAACAATACATACATTATTATTGAACCGGCGGGCATAATCATGCAGGTATGAGTTTCCGGTTATAACCAGGTCAGAATATTTAATAATTTTCTTAATCTTAGCCGGTCTTTTTAGAAAAGCAAGATTTTGATTCCCTTGAGATACATCATTCAGCCATATGCTATCATCAAAGTCAAGAACAACTTTACACTTTTTCTTTTTCAAGCTTTTCTCAAAAAAAGTAGTACCAAGCATGTGGGCATCACGATATAAAAACACTATATCATATTGCTCTGCATTTTTAACATCTTTCCACCTTTTTATAAGGCTTTTATAAAGGATTTTTGCTTTGGATAAGTACTTTCCTTTAGCGTAAAAAGCTTTATCATCCTTCTCATCTATTAAATTTGAAATATAATAATCAAAGCCGTTATTTTGAAGATAATCCAGATACTGCTCAAACCTGAATCTTTGGCCGGGAGATCGGCCGGGCCTGTGTGCAACTAAAAAAAGAATTTTTTTTCTTCTCACTTTGTGGCGTAAAATTATTTCAGGAGCTCATTATGCAGAAACAAACTCTTTTAATATTGAGTTGAAAATAACCAATCCATCAGTGTTAAACAGATTCTCGTCAGCAGCTCTCTCAGGATGAGGCATCATTCCAAATACATTCCTGTTTTTATTACAAATTCCGGCGATATTTTCCAGCGAACCATTTGGGTTCGCGCCGGCTGTAACATTACCACCGGCATCTGAATACCGAAATAAAACCTGGTCATTATCATTTAATTCTTTTAAAGTTTTCTCATCAGCATAAAAACGGCCCTCTCCATGCGCAATAGGAATTTTATATGATTTCCCCTGTTCACATTGGCTTGTGATAAGAGAATTATTTGTCTGAGAAACAATGTGTGAATTCTTACAAATAAACTTGTGGCTTGTATTATGCAGCAAAGCACCAGGTAACAAATGGGCTTCACAAAGAATTTGAAAACCATTACAAATACCCATAAGGTAACCGCCATTATTTGCAAATTCAATTACTTTATCCATGATTGGAGAAAACCTCGCAATTGCGCCGGAACGCAAATAATCACCATAAGAAAAGCCACCGGGTAAGAAGATAAAATCACAATCCTGAATGTCTGTGTTTTTATGCCACAGCTCAACAACATCCTGTTTTAATATCTTTTTTAATACATAAATGATGTCGTGATCACAATTACTACCGGGAAAAACAACAACTCCAAATTTCATATCTATATATTTAAAATAAAAACAAAATTAAAAAAAATGGACATACCCAAAGTAATTAAGTTTGCCTGCTATTATCAAAATTACTATTAATGAGAAAATAAGCTCTTTAATGTACCTCCTTTTAATCTCCTGAAACATGACAGCAATAACAGGGCTTAAACCAATTAAAATCATTGCAAAATGTTCAGTAAAAGACTCAACAACAAAAAAAGAAGAAAGCACAGAAAACAGAATAAAATAAGCTAAAACAGTAAATCTTTTTCTTATCCTAACCGGCTTGCCTTTGACAAAAAATGTGTAAGTCCTAAACAAAGCAACAATGCTTACAAGGGCAATGAATATAAAAAATACTTCACTGAAAAGCTGGAAATTATAACTAAAAAGCTTGAAAAGGACTAAACTGTCAAAAAATGTTTCTATCCATCCGCTTAACTGATCTGACAAATAATAGTAAACAACAGTAAAAAACCATGGTGTCATAAATCCGAGCAAGGAAGAAAGGAAACCTCTCAGCCTGATTAAAAAATAGACAGCGAGCGCGGCAAGCAATAATAAATAAAAAACAAAGGCAGGCAAGTAGAACAATGAAGCTACCCCTATAAGCAAGCCAACATTAAAGACTTCAAGAAACACCTCTTCTTCGTTGTAAACATCAAATATCTTATCTAAAGCTATTATAATAAAAAAGTTTGCGAATAAAACAGGATTTAAGCCAAACATTTTAAAAGAAAAACTCATTAAAGTAACATATATCAAAGCCGGCAGAAAGGAGTTTCTTTCAACAAGGTTCTTTGAAGTTAACAAGTTATTAATCATAAAAGCCTGAACAATAACGAAAACAAATGCTACTAATACATTCAGAAAAGCTACATCAGAAAAAACAAAAATGATTAATTCATATAAAGGTGCAGGATTTTCCGGAATAACAAAACTTGTCTGTTTATAAAACACAAAAGCGTCAAACCATAAAACCAAGGCCCACAAAACGAGATATGCAGGTAAGAACCTATTGCCTGAAATAAATTTTTTAATTATCATTCTTCTTTTTATAAAAGATCTTTACCAATATCTTTTCGAAAATATTTTCCTTCAAAATTAACAATATCAGCATTAAAAAAGCTCTTATCCAGTGCTTCTTTTAAAGATGCTGCAATTGATGTAATTGCCACCACCCTGCCTCCATTTGTCAATACAACACTCTCTTCTTCTTTCATGCCGGCATAAAACAGATGACTTCCTTTAACCTTTTCTAAACCTTTAACCGGAATATTTTTTTTATAATTCCCGGGATATCCACCTGAAACCAGCATAACTGTGGCCGAATAATCAGGACTGATAATCAAGTGCTCATCATCAGTTTCACTTTTTGCAACAGCAGAAAGTAATGAAACAAAATCAGACATAATTCTCGGCAATATAACTTCAGTCTCAGGGTCGCCAAGCCTGACATTATATTCTATAACATAAGGATCGCCGTTAACATTCATCAGGCCAATAAATAAAAAACCGCAATAATCAATATTATCCTTTTGCAGGCCATTAATTGAAGGTTTAATGATTCTTTCTTCTACTTTATTCATAAAATCATCATCGGCAAAAGGAACCGGCGATACAGCCCCCATACCACCAGTATTTGGGCCGGTATCATTTTCTCCTATCCTTTTATAATCCTTTGCTGATGGTAAAACTTTATACTTAACACCATCAGTTAAAACAAATACAGATAATTCAATGCCACTTAAAAACTGTTCAATAACAACTTTTGACGAAGCCTGTCCAAATTTTTCTTGCTCAAGCATTTCATAGAGATTGTCTTTTGCCTCCTGTAATGACTCGCAAATAATCACACCTTTTCCGGCAGCTAAGCCATCTGCTTTGAGCACATAAGGTGAATCCAGGCTCTCAAGAAAATCTGCAGCCTCGTTATACTCGCCCTTAGAAAATGATTTATATGATGCCGTAGGAATATTATGCCTCTGCATAAAGCTTTTTGCATAATCTTTACTGCCTTCAAGCTTAGCGCCCTCGGCAGAAGGCCCAATTAACATAATATTTTTCAGACTTTCATCAGCTTTGAAGTAATCCGAGATTCCTCTAACCAAAGGCTCTTCCGGGCCAACAACAAGAAGTTCAATATCATTGCTAAGGCAAAAATCAGCCACTGCTTGAAAATCGAGGGGATCTAATTTGACATTTTCACCAATAAGTTTTGTCCCTGCATTTCCGGGTGCAATAAAAACTTTGTTGCATAAATTGCTTTGAGACAATTTCCATGAGATGGCATGTTCGCGGCCGCCACTACCCAAAACTAATATTTTCACTGTAAAAAGATTTAAATTCAATTATTGTTTTTGGTAATTATGGCAAAATTAATTTTTTCATAACAAACTAATGAGATATTACAAAATAAATTATTAATCACATTAAACATTTTCTTGATCCATATTATTAATTTATGTTTGAAGGCAAAGATAGATGAGAAACTTTGTGAAAGAATAATATTTAAAATTCCCCAGACCCGAATGTTTGCATTGCACATTTACAATCCAAAAAAACCCTGTGTTCAAGCACACACTCCTAGTATTGGCCGGGCTTGACCGGCCAATAATAGGAGTGTGTGCTTGAACACAGGGATTGTTTGGATTGTAAATGTGCAATGCAAACATTCGGGACTGGCGAATTTTAAATATTATTCTTTCACAATATTTCTCATCTATCTTTGCCTTCAAACATAAATTAATAATATGAATTAAGTAAATGTTTAATGTGTTTAATATTTTATTTTGTAATATA
>JAWOBS010000145.1:0-3187 GCA_046484145.1 Bacteroidales bacterium | reverse complement strand
CAAACATTTGAGGGCTTAGACAACGAAAGTGCTTTTTTATGGGGTACTCGTCAAACCGGGAAAAGTACGCTTTTAAAACACTTATTTCCCGATTCATTATATTTTGATTTATTGTTATCTGATGAATATAACAGGTTTATTGGCAATGAAGGTCTGTTAAGACAAATTGTTGAGTCATCTAATAAAAAAGGCCCGGTTATTATTGATGAAATCCAGCGAATACCTCAATTATTAAATGAAGTTCACTGGCTGATTGTAAATAAAAACAAACAGTTTATTTTAAGCGGGTCATCTCCAAGAAAGATTCTTAAATCAGGTGGAAATCTGCTAGGAGGAAGAGCTATAAGATATGAATTGTTTCCTTTATCGTATAGCGAGATAGACAACTTTGATTTATTGCATGCTTTAAATTATGGATTGTTGCCCCGTCATTATCTTTCTAAAAATCCGCAAAGACTCATAAATGCATATATAGGAAGTTTCTTAAAGGATGAAATCGCAAGAGAAGCAAACATTAGGAATATACCATCTTTTTCTAAGTTTCTGGAATTTGCTTCTTTTTCAAATGGTGAAATTGTAAATTATGCAAATATTGCTACCGATTGTGGTGTAAGTGCCCCAACTATAAAAGAGTATTTTCAAATTCTGGAAGACACACTTGTAGGGCGCTTCATTCCATCTTTTCAGAAAAAACCAATGCGACGAGTAATTTTGTCTCCGAAATTTTACTTTTTTGATATAGGAATTGCTAACAACTTAATGAAGCGGGGTGAGATTAGATATGGCAGTGATACATTTGGACATGCCTTTGAGCATTTTATTTGTAATGAATTAATTGCGCATCGGCATTATTCAGGCTTAGATTATCAACTTGCATATTGGAGAACCGCATCTCAATATGAAGTTGATTTTATTTTGGGGAATCATGAAGTTGCCATTGAAGTAAAATCAACAGAACAAGCATCTTCAAGACATTTTAAAGGATTAAAAGCTTTTTCTGAAGAATACAAAGTGAAACGCCTTATAGTTGTAAGCAATGATAAATACTACAGAAAGGATAATACGATTGAAATATTCCCATGGGCTGAATTTTTGCAGCAATTATGGGCAGGAGATATTATTAAATGAATCGCAGGGGGAGAAGGAGAGACGTAGAGAACTAAGAGACCAAGAGACTGAGAGACTGAGGGACTGAGAGACTGAGAGAACGAAGAGACTGAGGGAATTAAGGGGCTTATGGGATGGATGAAGACAGAAATTTTTTAATTTGACTACAGGGTTTTCAAAAATAACTCTTTAAGAAAAACTACGTATAATCACCTAAATAAAAGCTTGTTATAATGAAAATTCTTTCAGTAGTAGGTGCTAGGCCAAATTTTATTAAAATCTCTCCCTTTATTCATGCCATTAAAAAGCATAATGCCAATGTTGGTGATCAAAGCTCAGAGCATATTGAGCATTTGCTTGTTCATACCGGGCAGCATTATGATGATCGTATGTCGGCGCAGTTTTTCGAAGAGCTAAATATCCCGGAAGCTGATATTAACCTTGGTATAGGTTCAGGAAGCCATGCCGAGCAGGTCGGGCAAACAATGATAAAGTTTGAAAAAGTTATACAGGAATTTAAACCCGACTGGGTGGTTGTTGTTGGAGATGTTAATGCAACTCTTGCCTGTTCCATCACAGCTAAAAAAGAATGGGTGAAGTGTTGCCATATTGAAGCAGGTATAAGATCAGGAGATAAAAAAATGCCGGAAGAGATTAACAGGATTGTTACAGACAGTGTTTCAGACCTTCTTCTTACCCCCGACACAATTGCTTCGGGAAATCTTCGTAAAGTAGGTGCATCCGAAAAGAGCATTAAGTTTGTCGGAAATATAATGATAGATACTCTTGAAGCTTTCAGGCCAAAAGCGGAAAAACTTAGTGTTAATGAAATCATTATAAAGAACCATTATTTTAATCCACCGATAGAAGGTCGCTTTATTCCTCCCGAAATACCTTCAAATTTTGATTTTGGAATCATAACTTTGCACAGGCCTTCCAATGTGGATGACAAACAGTGCCTTACAGACATAGTAGATTTTTTCCTTGAGGAGGCTACAAAAGATATAAACCTTATTTGGCCGATGCATCCCAGGACAGTTAAAAACCTTAAAGAATTTGAGCTTTGGGAAAAAATTAAAAGAAGCAAATCGCTGATTATGCTAAACCCACTTAGCTATACGGAAATGCTGCGTTTAAATATGAGTGCACGTGTTGTTTTTACCGATAGCGGAGGCCTGCAAGAAGAATGCACTGTGCTTGGAACACCATGCCTTACTCTCAGGTGGAATACCGAAAGGCCGGTTACCCTCACAGAACATGGAGGCGTGAGCATTCTTGTTGGTAATAGTGTTAGAATTATTAAAGAAGAATATAAGCTCGCAATTGCTACACCTCGCAGAGTTGCAAGGCCTGCATTGTGGGATGGCAAAACAGCAGAACGCTGCCTGAGGGAAATTCTGAATTATTGATTTTTTATTATAGCCAAAAACAACCAAACAATACTCTGTAAAAAATTGTTAGTAATTATAATGGCCGCTTATAGCTTCAAATGCTGAATCATTTTATGAAAATTACACGTAAACATATAATTTATATCTGCTTTTTACTCTTATCTGCAGGGGCGTTTTCCCAGGCTATTCCCGAGCACATTTCCAACAGGGCCCTTTATGATTTTATTGATGAACTTGCGAATGATCATATAATTGAAATAAAAAGTGTAGCAAAACCATATTCACGTTCTTTCATTGCAGAAAAACTCCGGGAAGCTTCTGAAAGTAAAGAAAAGCTCACTTCTCGCCAGCAGCGGCAACTGGAAATGTATATTAATGATTTTGCCATAGAGCTGGAGATTGTTAAAAAGTCTGATGTAACTATTTATAAAAAAGACTCTACCATATTGTGGAGCTTGTTTACACCTACACTGGATTATCGTGACTCATTGTTCCGTTTCAGCCTGAGGCCAATTTATGGAATACAATATTACACCAATGAAAACGGTCAGATAAGGCATACCTGGGGAGGTGCTGAAGTAAATGCCTATATTGGAAATCATGTTTCAGTATATGTAAGTTTGCGCGATAACCAGCAAAAAGGAGAAAGGCTGGCTGCACCGCTATACCTTACTCAAGCTTTGGGCGGA